>NZ_CP096205.1:3020000-3240000 GCF_023195775.1 Flavobacterium azooxidireducens | reverse complement strand
CCTTGTTACGACTTAGCCCCAGTTACCAGTTTTACCCTAGGCAGCTCCTTGCGGTCACCGACTTCAGGTACCCCCAGCTTCCATGGCTTGACGGGCGGTGTGTACAAGGCCCGGGAACGTATTCACCGGATCATGGCTGATATCCGATTACTAGCGATTCCAGCTTCACGGAGTCGAGTTGCAGACTCCGATCCGAACTGAGAACGGTTTTGTAGATTCGCTCCAACTTGCGTTGTGGCTGCTCTCTGTACCGTCCATTGTAGCACGTGTGTAGCCCAAGGCGTAAGGGCCGTGATGATTTGACGTCATCCCCACCTTCCTCACAGTTTGCACTGGCAGTCTCGTTAGAGTTCCCGACATGACTCGCTGGCAACTAACAACAGGGGTTGCGCTCGTTATAGGACTTAACCTGACACCTCACGGCACGAGCTGACGACAACCATGCAGCACCTTGTAAATTGTCCGAAGAAAAAACAGTTTCCTGTCCTGTCAATCTACATTTAAGCCTTGGTAAGGTTCCTCGCGTATCATCGAATTAAACCACATGCTCCACCGCTTGTGCGGGCCCCCGTCAATTCCTTTGAGTTTCAAACTTGCGTTCGTACTCCCCAGGTGGGATACTTATCACTTTCGCTTAGCCACTGAGATTGCTCCCAACAGCTAGTATCCATCGTTTACGGCGTGGACTACCAGGGTATCTAATCCTGTTCGCTACCCACGCTTTCGTCCATCAGCGTCAATATATTGTTAGTAACCTGCCTTCGCAATTGGTATTCCATGTAATATCTAAGCATTTCACCGCTACACTACATATTCTAGTTACTTCACAATAATTCAAGCCCTACAGTATCAATGGCAGTTTCCTAGTTGAGCTAGGAGATTTCACCACTGACTTATAAGGCCGCCTACGGACCCTTTAAACCCAATGATTCCGGATAACGCTTGGATCCTCCGTATTACCGCGGCTGCTGGCACGGAGTTAGCCGATCCTTATTCTTACGGTACCGTCAAGTCACTACACGTAGTGGTGTTTCTTCCCGTATAAAAGCAGTTTACAATCCATAGGACCGTCTTCCTGCACGCGGCATGGCTGGGTCAGAGTTGCCTCCATTGCCCAATATTCCTCACTGCTGCCTCCCGTAGGAGTCTGGTCCGTGTCTCAGTACCAGTGTGGGGGATCTCCCTCTCAGGACCCCTACCCATCATCGTCTTGGTAAGCCGTTACCTTACCAACTAACTAATGGGACGCATGCTCATCTTGTACCGATAAATCTTTAATATCATGTTGATGCCAACTCGATATACTATGAGGCATTAATCCAAATTTCTCTGGGCTATTCCTCTGTACAAGGTAGATTGCATACGCGTTACGCACCCGTGCGCCGGTCTCAAAGGAGCAAGCTCCTTCTACCCCTCGACTTGCATGTGTTAGGCCTGCCGCTAGCGTTCATCCTGAGCCAGGATCAAACTCTTCATCGTATATTTTTTGAGCTAATTGCTTAGCTACATTTTTTTAGACGAAGTTTAACTAGGTATATTCTTTAATCTTTCGATTAACCTTACTCTCTCTTTTTTTTCGATTAAACATTACTGTCTAATCGTGCTGTCAATTCAATATGTCTATGAACGTGTCTTCTTGTTTTTCTTAAATGCTCCTGCGATTAAAATCGTAAGCTAGTCATCTAAGCGGGTGCAAAAGTACAACTTCTTTTTGATTAGGCAAGCTTTTCGAAAAAAAAATTTATTTTTCTTTTTTTCTGACAAGTCTCGACTTGTCACTACACCTTTTTTTGTCGTTTGTGGAGGGCAAAGATACTACTCTTTTTTCTCTCCTACCAAATCTTTTTATAGATTTTTTTTAACTTCAATTTTCTGTAGAACGTCGCTCTGAATGCGGGTGCAAAAGTAGTACTCTTTTTGGGCTTTCCAAATCTTTTTTAAACTCTTTTTGAAAGTTTTTTTTAATGTGCTGGTTGTGAGATGGAAATACAAGAAAGTTTTTTTTGTTTCAAGTTTTAAGTTTCAGGTTTTGCCTGCCAAGGCAGGAGATTCCTATTTCGACTTCGTCATCTTGCGGAATGACAAAACTGAGACTGAAAACTATTTTCTCACAGAAAACACGGAATACACAGAATGGGATTGCTTCGCAATGGTTGTTTGCCACTAAGAAAGGCACGAAGCTTTTGGAAACTTGTCAAGGGGACGCGGATTGGACGGATTAGCTGAAGCTAAACGCGGATTGGGGCGGATTTTGATAGCTTCGCTATGATGGATTGGAGCGGATTGGTTTGGTAATCAATTGATATTGGTTGGAACGTGTAACTTGAAACCTGAAACTTCTTTTTACCACTGCTCCCCTAGCCCCGATTGAAATGGAAAGCCTTGTGAAGGATTGTTGTATTTTTTCTTGGCGAAAAAAAGCGACCAAAGGAAGCTCTTTTTTTGACTTAGGAAAAAACAACAAGACAAACAAGCTTGAAATGGAAAGCGGGAAATAGCTTCTAATAATTGCTCACAGAAAACACGGAAAGCACGGAAATTGGGTTGTGCTTATTTAAACTTCTGTTTTTTTAACCGCAAAGGACACTGAAGAAGCTTCGCTTTTTTTAATGGAACACGGATTGGACGGATGAAACAGACTTTCACGGATTTTGATAGCTTCGCTATAATGGATGAAAAAGGATTCGTTTGGTGAACAATTTCTTCTAAAGCACTCACCTACCTGAAACCTGAAACTTGAAACTTCAACCCAAAAACAAAAAAAGTGACCCGTTTCCGAGCCACTTTCAGGGTAAATTTATACTATGGAATTATTTCACATCAAAACGATCTGCATTCATTACTTTCACCCAAGCGTTTACGAAGTCTTGAGCAAACTTTTCTTGGTTGTCGTCTTGGGCATAGACTTCGGCATAGGCTCTAAGAATAGAGTTGGAACCGAATACTAAATCTACTCGGGTGGCTGTCCATTTGGTTTCGCCGGTTTTGCGGTCTACTATATTGTAGAGGTTCTCGCCTACCGGTTTCCAACTGTTGTTCATATCGGTCAAGTTCACAAAGAAATCGTTGGAAAGTTTGCCTTCGTTGTGGGTGAATACACCGTGTTTCGCTCCGGCATAGTTTGTGCCTAACACTCGCATTCCGCCTAGAAGAACGGTCATTTCCGGTGCGGTTAAACCCATTAACTGAGCTTTGTCTAACATCATTTCTTCGGGAGAAACCACATAGTCTTTTTTCAACCAGTTGCGGAAAGCATCGTGTAGTGGTTCTAAATCTGTAAACGAATCGGCATCGGTCATTTCTTGCGTAGCATCGCCACGACCGGGTGTAAACGGTACATTGATGTTGAAACCGCCTTCACGAACAGCTTGTTCCACAGCGGCAGTTCCGCCTAATACGATTAAATCGGCGATGCTTACTTTTTTAGGTAAACTATCTTGAATTTCGGATAATCTATTCAATACTTTTTGTAAACGTCCCGGTTCGTTCCCTTGCCAGTCTTTTTGTGGTGCTAAACGGATGCGGGCTCCATTGGCTCCTCCTCTAAAATCGGAACCACGGAAAGTTCTGGCACTGTCCCAAGCGGTGTTAATTAAGTCGGTTCGGGTTAAACCAGAGTTTAGTAATTTTACTTTTAACTCATCAATTTCAGAGTCAGATAATGAATAACTTACGGTTGGTATAGGATCTTGCCAAATTAAATCTTCGGCAGGAACATCTGCACCAAGGTAACGTGATTTTGGTCCTAAATCTCTGTGGGTTAATTTGAACCAAGCTCTCGCAAACGCATCACGGAAGTAAGCCGGATCTTGTTGGAAACGCTCGGATATTTTGCGGTAAGCAGGATCCATTTTCAACGCCATATCTGCATCGGTCATCATCGGTTTTCTACGAACTGATGGATTGTGAGCATCCACCGGCATATCTTCTTCGGCAATATTTATTGGTTCGTACTGCCAAGCTCCGGCAGGACTTTTAGTTAATTGCCAATCGTATTTAAACAATAAGTGGAAATATCCATCGTCAAAAACAGTTGGATGGGTTGTCCAAGCACCTTCGATTCCGGATGTAACGGTGTCAGCACCACTTCCTGTTCCGGTTGGGTTCATCCATCCAAAACCTTGGTCAAAGATTTCTCCGCCTTCAGGGCTTTCTCCTAATAAAGAAGCATCACCATTTCCGTGAGCTTTTCCAACGGTATGACCACCTGCGGTTAAGGCAACGGTTTCTTCGTCATTCATTGCCATTCGATCAAAAGTCACACGCATATCGTGAGCGGTTTTTAATGGATCAGGGTTTCCGTCAACACCTTCCGGGTTTACGTAAATCAATCCCATCATTACAGCTGCTAACGGATTTTCAAGGTCACGTTGACCGGAATAACGGCTTCCTTCGGTAACAGTTGGAGCCAACCATTCTTTTTCGGACCCCCAGTAAATATCTTTTTCAGGATGCCAAATGTCTTCTCGTCCTCCTGCAAAACCAAACGTTTTGAAACCCATTGATTCATACGCCATATTTCCGGCGAGAATCATCAAATCGGCCCACGAAATTTTGTTTCCGTATTTTTTCTTGATTGGCCATAATAAACGACGAGCTTTGTCTAAGTTACCATTATCAGGCCAACTGTTCAACGGTGCAAAACGTTGGTTTCCTGTGTTGCTTCCTCCTCTACCATCACCTATTCTGTAGGTTCCGGCTGCGTGCCAAGCCAAACGAATCATTAAACCACCATAATGTCCCCAATCGGCCGGCCACCAATCTTGGCTGTCAGTCATTAGGTTTTTAAGGTCGTGTTTAAGTGCTTCTAAATCTAATTTTTTGAATTCCTCCGCGTAGTTAAAATCTTTTCCTAACGGATTGGTTTTGGTGTCGTGTTGGTGTAAAATGTCTAAGTTTAATGCTTTTGGCCACCATTCCATCACCGATTGTTTTGTATTGGAATTAGCTCCGTGCATCACGGGACATTTTCCGGAAGATGAATGAGAGGGTGTCGCTTCATTGCCCATTGCTTGATGATGATGTGGGCATTGACCTTCAGTAGAATAATTCATAGTTGTTCTAATTTTGTGGTTATTTACTTATTTGTTTGATTGTTATTAATTTGAAAAAAGGAATTTTTAAATTTATAAAAAATGGATGGTTTTTGAAAATTTTTATCCTTTATTAGCAATAAAATAACATTTAAATGTTTCGATTTACTGAAACTCTTTGGATTTTCAACAGCACAAAATTAGTGTAAATTTACTATTGAAATTATTTTTTTAATAGATTTTATCTATGTTAAAATTGATTACAGTTTTACTTCAGAGAACAAAGTACACCGATATATAAACCACAAATACACAAATCTTAACTAAAAATCTTTTCTATTTAATTCGAATTTTCATTGTTGATGAAGTTATTGTTTGTAAAAAAGAACACTGATTTGTAAAATTGGAGGAATTAGAAAAATAATAGATTTGGTAAATTCTAAAAATTTCTTTAATCTGTGTTCAAAAAATTTTATTCGTGTATTCGTGGTTTAAAATCATAAAATTAATTGACTTATCTAAAAATAAATTAATATTGTAGTATCAAACATTTTACACTATGCATCGAATTGTACTCTTTTTTCTGTTTCTAACTTTTATGAGTAATGCACAAGATTTTACCCGTCGTGACACCCTTCAAGGAAGTTTACGTCCGGAACGAACTGCTTTTGATGTGCAACACTATGATTTGAATATAACCATCAATCCGGATACAAGAACGATTGTTGGTTTTAATGATATTACCTTTAAACTAGTAGAAAAGTCAGCAAAAATTCAATTGGATTTATTTGAAAATATGCAAGTGGACAGCATCATTCACAACAACAAAAAGCTAACCTATCAACGGGAATTAGATGCTGTTTTTATTGATTTACCAGCAAATTTATCTTTGAATTCGGAACAAAAAGTTCGTTTTTATTATTCCGGAAAACCTTTGGTAGCCAAGCGTGCTCCGTGGGATGGTGGTTTTGTATGGAAAAAAGACAGCAACGGAAATGATTTTGTGGGAGTGGCTGTGCAAGGAACCGGAGCTAGTTTGTGGTATCCAGTGAAAGACCATCAAACGGATGAACCGGATCGTGGAGCATCAGTAAAAGTGGCTGTTCCAAATGGATTGATGAATGTTTCCAATGGTCGGTTTTTAGGAAAAGAAGAATTAAAAGACGGTTATACTCGATGGGATTGGGAAGTGAAAAGTCCGATTAACAATTACAACATCGTGATTAATATTGCCGATTATGTTCATATCCACGATGAATTGAATGGATTGGATTTGGATTATTATGTTTTACGTGAAAACGAAGCAAAAGCACGCAAACATTTTGAAGAAGTAAAACCTATGATGAATTGTTTTCAGGAGAAATTTGGAGTCTATCCTTTTATTGAAGATGGATTCAAATTGGTTGAAACGCCTTATTTAGGTATGGAACATCAAAGTGCTGTAGCTTACGGAAATAAGTATATGAAAGGTTATTTAGGAAATGATATGACCGGCACGGGAATCGGGCTTTTATTTGATTATATTACCATTCACGAAACCGGTCACGAATGGTTTGGAAACAGCATCACTTCGAAAGATATTGCCGATATGTGGATTCACGAAAGTTTTACTACTTACTCGGAATCGGTTTTTGTGGAATGTCAGTTTGGCTATCAAAAAGCGATGGAATACATCAACGGACAAAAAGCGATGGTCAGCAATCAAAAACCTGTTGTTGGGCAATTTGGTGTGAATTTTAAAACCGGAAATTCTGATATGTACTATAAAGGTGCGTTGATGCTGAATACCATCCGTCACATCATAAACGACGATGAAAAATGGTGGAAATTATTCCGCAACTATGCAGAAACCTATCGTCATCAAATCATTGAAACAAAAGATGTGGTGGATTTTTTTACAAAAGAATCAGGTTTGAATTTAGCTCCTATTTTCGATCAATATTTAAATCACAAAAATTTACCTGAATTGGAATTTAGAACCAATAAAAAAACCATTGAAGCGAGATGGAATACGAATGTAACGAACTTTGAAATGCCGATTGAATTTCACATCAATAACAAAAAATCGAGAATTTTAGTGAGTAATAATTGGGTGAGAATTCCACACGTGAATGCTGTTGAGGAGATTGATTTGGTGATGTATAAGATGTTGGTGAATGTGAAAAAGTAGTTAACTATTTTTTTCAATTTCAAAAAATATTGGCATATGGTCACTAAATTTTAACCATTTATTAGCTTCACCAATTTGAAATTTCTTAGTCCGTTCAATAAAAATTTTAGCCCCAAAAATATAATCAATATGATATGGTCTTGATAATTTTCGTTGATAATATAACGTAGGAATAGTTTCTTTCCCTTGTTGCTCTCCAGTTAAATAATGATAAACACTTTCAATACCAAGTTCTTTCAATTCATTTATCACATCGGAATGATTCCACCACCTATCCCATTGATCCCAAATTGAATTACTATTAAAATCTCCTGCAATCAAGGTCCCGTTTAATTTGTCTTTATTTACTTGTATATATTTCCAAAGCTGACCAATGTAACCAAAGTTTGGAGAATTATTTCTATGTGTCCAAACAGCTAATAGATCAAATTCTTCATTAATTTTACAAGGTAGAAAATGTTTTACCGAGTGATTTTTGAAATTATTTATCCAATCTAATTTTTCCAGCTTAATTTCAGGCTTTGCAAAAACACCAAGTCCTTTGTTTTTTGTGTCGCCAATCCAAATATAATTTTCCGCCCAATTCTGGTAATCGTTATCTTTAGACTCATTAGGATTTTCACACTCTTGGATAATATAAAGGTCTGCTCGATAATCGAAAAGATTATCAAACTTCTTTCTAAAAGCACCGTTACAATTCCAAGTTACAATTTTCAATTTCTTATGGCTGTGAAATAATCATTATTCAAATAAATTTAGTTTTTTTAAATGCCTTTTAATAACTTTCCCAATATCTGATAACAAATCATTATTTACATTTGCACTTAACTGTCTAGTATGAATTACAAGTTTGGTTTTTTCATCATTATAATGGATAAAAAACCAATTGCCTTTTGAATATTCTTTAAATTCACCACTATATTTTACACCAAAAATATTATTTATTTCTCGATTTTTTTCATCATTTTTTATATAATCATTACAAGCTAATACAACAACCGGAAAAGCTTTAATAAAATCTGAATTAAAAAAAGAATTTTTCCTATTATTTAGTTCTTCTTTGAAGAAAGGATTTTTTTTTGCTCCACCAGTTGTTTTTGAGGGTAAATTACTCATTTCAGTTGTAAAAACTTTTTTTAAAAAAGTTGCATTTAAACTATTCTTTTCATTCTCGTATATGTTTGAGAATAATTGCTGATAGTTCTGCCAAGTATCGCTTAATTCTTTCAACATTTTTGGATTGTTGGAATAATCAAATTGATTACTTTTCCATTGAAAAGTACTACCGTGAAAATTTTTTAATCTTTCAAAAATATCTTGTAAATTATCACAGTATTCGATTTCTATTCCAGCTTCTTTTCCAACAAATAAAATTTTTGCATTTGGGTTACCTAATCCTATTGTTTCATAGTCTTTTGAACTGTTTAGCAATTTTTTAAAATTTTCGTGGTGTTCTATATTTATCAATTTTGTTAATTTTAGATTAAAGTAAAACTTCAACTATAGTAAGATTCAAAATATTTATACCTAACTCATAAACTTCCCCAACGTCTCCTTCCGAATAATTTTACCCGTTGGAGTTTCTTCAAAATTCTTGACAAAATGAATTTCTCTTGGTCTTTCGTATTTATTTAAAACATCAAAAACAGATTGATCAATTTCGATAGGCTCTCCTTCAACTATTAGGACTAATTTTTCTCCTAAAACTGGATCAGGTAAACCAATTACAAAATAGCGTCCCGGAATTCGAGTAGCGAGTTTTTCTTCAATTTGCTCGGGAATTAACTTGATTCCACCGCTATTCACAACATTATCATATCTTCCCAACCAAATAAATTTATTTTCAGAAACCATTTCCACAAAATCATTAGTCACAATAATTTCCGGAGAAACTGACGGAGCTTTTATCAATAAACAGTTTTTTTCATCCATCGAGAGCATCACATTAGGAAAAACAGTAAAGGCATCCTCCCCTATTTTTCGTGCAGCAATATGCGTGATGGTTTCGGTCATACCATACGTTTCATAAATTTCTGATGTTTTAATTTTCAGTAATTTTTGTTCTAATGGTTTTGTAATTTTAGCACCACCAATAATTATTTTTTTGATGTGTTTTAATTTATCCAACGAATATTGAGCTTGCATTGGAACTAAAGCCGCAAAATCGTAATCATGGTCAATTTTTGCTAACGGATGAGAACTAGGTGCCACAAAATCGATTTCTAACCCTAAAATAAAACCACGAATCAACATCATTTTTCCGGCAACATAATTGGCTGGTAAACAATGTAACACTTTATCGCCTGGTTTTAAATCAAAAAAATCGCCGGTTGCCAAAGCAGAACGAACCATCGCTTGCTTGTCAACTTTAATTAATTTAGGTGTTCCGGTTGAGCCGGATGTGTTCATTTCGATGTAACTTTTGTCATCAAACCAATCGAGTAAAAAATCGCCAACAGGTTTTTCAAAATCTTCGCCTTCTTTAATAAAACTATAGGCAGACATACAAAGTTCATCTCTGTCTAAGTGAAATCCGTTCAATTTAAATCTATTGTGAACGTTGTGATACGTTATGTCGGTGCTATTCATTATCATTTCCAATCGTATTAATGTTTTCTATTTCAGGACTATATTCGTAGACTTTTCCGGTGAGTTTTTCCTTCCAATTTGTCCACTTATATTTCCTACCAAAAATAAACAAAAGAATCGGAAAAATAACCAAAACCGGAAACAAAACATCAAAGCCGGCAGAAGGTTCGGAAACGTCTTTTAGAATTGAATGCGTTTGAAATGCTGTCCAATCTGCGGTTACCAAAAGTGCTCCTATTAAGTTGTTGGCTGCATGAAATCCGAGAGCGAGTTCTAATCCTTCATCCATCAAAGTCATAATTCCCATAAAAAATCCACTTCCGATGTAATAAACCATAATGATTGGTCCTAATTTACCCACTTCCGGATTAGCGATGTGCATCAATCCGAACGTTACTGAAGTAATAATTAACGGAATTAATCTGCTCTTAGTTACTACTCCAATTCCTTGCATGAGGTAGCCTCTAAAGAAATATTCTTCAAAACTGGTTTGCAACGGAATTAATAAAATAGCGATTATCAGAAACGGTAAAAATTTAACCGGATCAAAATTGATTTGAAAATTTTCAGGAGAAAGAAAATAGAGAATTAGCGTTGAAATAGCTACGAAAATTCCCCAAATAGTAAACGAAAAAAATATCCTTTTCCAATCAATCTTTTTTCTGGAAGTAGTTAAACTTCTAATACTTTGACCGTGAATGAATTTTACCCAAAAAAGCAAAATAACAAGACATATTGCAAGCTGTCCAACGGCAATAGCAAATGTTAGATTTCTTCCAAATGTTTCTATCATTTCTTGCATAATATCTTCCACATTCACATCTTTTGTGGCAAAAAAATTCACAACAATTAATCCCAAAAACACTAACGGAATTGGGAGATATAGAATAAAATTAAATTTTTTATTATTAATTTGATCGATATACATATTCAAAAAGTTTAGTTTTTCAAATATAGGTTATTTGTTCAGGAATATGTTACATTTTTTTTAACTAAAATTGATTTTCATTGCTTTTACTTTGTAAAAAAAAGAAGATGATAAAAATTCTACACAATCCAAGATGTGGCAAATCAAGAGAAGGAATTGCCATACTAGAAGAAATTGGAGAACCATTTGAAATTGTTAAATACTTAGACAATCCATTAAACGAAAAAGAATTAAGTTTGCTCATAAAAGAACTAAAATGTGCTCCAATGGATTTGGTTAGACAAAAAGAAAAGATTTGGATAGAACAATTCAAAGGCAAAAGTCTTTCTGATGCTGAAATAATAAAAGCCATTGCAAAAAATCCTATTTTAATGGAAAGACCAATTGTTATCACTAAAAACAAAGCTGTTATTGGTCGTCCGCCTCAAAAAATCATTAAGTTTCTTAAGAAATAGTTAAGGAATCATTTAACAAACCTTTGTGAGTTAAAGGTTAAACCTATCAATATTTTTGCAGTCTAAGCATTTGAATCAAAAACCAACTTAATGAAAAATTTTAAAGCTGTTCTTGTACTTTTCTTTCTAAGTATAACAACATTCACTTTTGCCCAACGACCGGAGGCCAAAAAAATTAAAGTAACCGGAAAAGTAATTGAAAAATCTTCTTCGCAACCATTGGAATATGCCACAATTGTTTTTCAAAGTGTTCGTAATCCCGAAATTGTTACCGGTGGAATTACAGACCCTAAAGGTGAATTTGATATTGAAATAGATGCTGGAAATTATGACATTAGAGTCGAATTTATTTCTTTTAAAACAGTAGAATTTAAAGCTCGTAATTTACAAGCTAACACAAACTTAGGAACTATTTCTTTAACCGATGATTCAACAATGCTTGAAGGTGTTGAGCTACGAGCAGAAGCATCAACTGTAGAAATTAAATTAGACAAACGTGTTTATAACGTGGGGCAAGATATGATGGTGAAAGGTGGAACGGTTAGTGATGTGTTAGATAACGTTCCTTCCGTTTCTGTAGACGTAGAAGGAAATGTGAGTTTGAGAGGAAACGAAAATGTTAGAATTTTAATTGACGGAAGACCTTCCAATGCCATTAATGTTACCGATGCATTACGATTAATTCCGGCTGATGCCATAGACAAAGTAGAAGTAATTACCAATCCATCTGCTCGTTATGATGCTGAAGGTGGTGGTGGAATTTTGAATATCATCCTTAAAAAAGGAAAAAATCAAGGTTTAAATGGTGTAGTTACCGGAACGATTGGAGATCCTAGAAACTATGGCTTAACCGGAAACATCAACTATAAATCTGAAAATTTCAATGTATTTGCAACATTAGGCTACAGCGACAGAAATAGCCCGGGAAATTCTAAAACTGACTCAGAGTATTTTAATGAAGACGGCACTACAAAAAATTTCATTAACGAAAGAAGAACCAATAACCGATTGAGAGAAGCATACAATGGAAGCTTTGGTGCAGAATGGTTTTTAGACAAAACTACCACTTGGATTAACACCGTTTCATATAGAAGAGATAATGGTGCAAATCCAGACCAAGTTTTATTTTATGATTATGATGCCGATTTTAATTTTACTGGTGTTCGTCGTCGTTTTAATGACCAAAATAATAGCGGAGAAAGTGTAGAATATTCATCCAATTTAATCAAAAAATTCAAAAAAGATGGTCATCAATTAACAGTTGACTTTTCAACTTCAATTAATAAAGATGATGATAACTCCTATATATATGATGTTAGAGACCAAATAACGGATAATGTTCAACGTCAAAACAGAAATCTTTTACAAACAGATTATGTTTTGCCTATTGGAGAAAACTCACGTTTTGAAGCCGGATATAGAGGAGATTTTACCGATGTTACTACCGATTTTGAGGTTCAAACATTTAACGATATTACCAATCAATTTGAAATAGACCCCTATTCCAATGTTTTTGAATACAAAGAATATGTAAATGCCTTTTATTCTCAATTTGGTTCAAAAATTAGTAAATTTTCTTATCTTTTTGGTTTGCGTTGGGAAGATTCAAACATTGATGTTAATCTAATTTCTGATAATTCATTTACAAACAAACGCTACAACAACTTTTTCCCAAGTGCATTTTTTGCTTATGAACTTTCAGAGAAAAGTAACGTAACATTAAGTTATAGTAGAAGAATCCAACGTCCACGGGGTCGGTTTTTAAATCCAGCCGCCAATTTATCAAGTAATATTAATATTTTTCAAGGTAACCCGGATTTAGACCCTGCTATGACTCATGCGGTAGATTTAGGCTATTTGAAAAGATGGAGTAAATTAACCTTTAACACTTCTGCCTATGTTAACAAAACAGACGATGTATTTCAATTCATACGAAGAGAGTCTGGTAGTTTTGTAGATGGCGTTGCCGAAGTACTCACAAGTCCCATCAATCTTGCCACAGAATACCGCATGGGTTTTGAATTTACATTAAACTACACACCTTATAAATGGTGGAGATTAAATGGAAATTTCAATTTCTTTAGAAATGAAACTATAGGTGAGTTTAATTACACAAACACTCGTGACGAATTGGTTACTCTAAATTTAGATAACGTTGCTACAAGTTGGTTTGCAAGAATAAATTCAAAAGTTTCTCTTCCATACGGAATAGATTGGCAAACAAATGCCACCTACAATGCTCCACAAAAAACTGCTCAAGGAAGAAACTTAGGTGTTATAAGTGCAAATTTAGCCTTGAGTAAAGACGTGTTGAAAGATAAAGGAACAATAGCTCTTAACGTAAGTGATATTTTTAATTCCAGAAAAAGAATTTTTGAAACTAATCTAACAAGTGTCATCTCATCCGGAGAAATGCAATGGAGAGAAAGACAAATTAACCTCACCTTTACCTACCGTTTCAATAAACCGAAAAACGAAAAAGAAAGAATGCCTCGAAGAGAAAATGGCGATGACGGTGATTTCATGGGAAAACCATAAATACAAAAAGGGACGCAATAGCGTCCCTTTTTTGATTAATACATTTTATCAAATATATTATTCTGCGTCTTTTTTTGCTCTTTTCTCTTTAATCAACTCCATAATTGCTCCGCCTATCCAATAATGAACAAAACCAACCAAAAATATCATTAACCAAAAACCAATCGTTAGAACGGTTAAGAAAAGTAAAAAGCCTAAGTACTGTTGAAATTCAAACATGTTTTCCGGAATTTATCGAATTCAATTACAAATGTAATTTAACTATATCATTTTATCAAGATAAATTCAAAAATATTTTAAAATAGGAATGTTAATAAGTAAATTTGTGGCTCGGTTGTCAGTTGTCTGTTATTTGTTATCGGTTCTTAGATCGTTGCGGATAAAAAATTTGTAACGAAGAACTAAGATGATGAAGAGAATCCGTTTAGACCCATAACAGCGAAGCTGTCAAAATCCTTGTAAAACAGCGTTTAGCGTAAGCTAATCAGGTAAATCTGCGTGCCATTAAAAAGTATTTAGTTACAGTCGCAGTTTTCACACAATCTTGTCATTCCGTAGGAATCTCAAGCTTAGTTGTAATTAAAAACAAAGAATAATAAAACAAATTAAATTATAAATAAACACAACCATGAACTACCGTATCGAAAAAGACACCATGGGCGAAGTAAAAGTACCCGCCGACAAATACTGGGGAGCACAAACAGAACGTTCCCGTAACAACTTCAAAATTGGTCCATCGGCTTCTATGCCAAAAGAAATTATCGAAGGTTTTGCTTACCTAAAAAAAGCCGCCGCATTCGCAAACCACGATTTAGGCGTTTTATCCAAAGAAAAAAGAGATGCAATCGCTCAAGTTTGCGACGAAATTTTAGCCGGAGAATTAGCCGATCAATTTCCATTAGTCATTTGGCAAACCGGTTCAGGAACGCAAAGTAACATGAACGTGAACGAAGTCATCGCAAATCGTTCTCAAGTATTAGCCGGATTCAACATTGGCGAAGGCGAACAATTAGTAAAAGCCAACGACGACGTTAACAAATCACAATCTTCTAACGACACATTTCCTACCGGAATGCACATTGCGTGCTACAAAGCCGTGATTGAAAAAACCATTCCGGGTGTAACGCAACTCCGCAACACATTAAAAGCAAAAGCCGACCAATATATGAATGTTGTTAAAATTGGCCGAACGCATTTAATGGATGCCACTCCCCTAACCTTAGGTCAAGAATTTTCAGGCTATGTATCGCAATTAGACCACGGTCTAAAAGCCTTAAAAAACACCTTAGAACATCTTGCTGAAGTAGCGTTAGGCGGAACAGCCGTTGGAACCGGACTCAACACACCTCCCGGTTACGACGTAAAAGTGGCTGAATACATCGCCCAATTTACAGGTTTACCATTCATAACCGCAGAAAATAAATTTGAAGCTCTTGCCGCTCACGATGCTATCGTAGAATCACACGGAGCCTTGAAAATGTTAGCCGTTTCGTTAAACAAAATCGCCAACGATATCCGAATGATGGCATCAGGACCACGTTCGGGAATTGGCGAAATTTTAATTCCCGAAAACGAACCGGGTTCATCTATCATGCCGGGAAAAGTAAACCCAACGCAGTGCGAAGCTTTAACCATGGTTTGTGCTCAAGTGTTTGGAAACGACGTAACCATCACCGTTGGTGGCACACAAGGTCATTACGAATTAAACGTTTTCAAACCCGTTATGGCATCCAATTTCTTGCAATCAGCCATTTTAATTGGCGATGCGTGTGTTTCGTTTGACGAACATTGTGCACAAGGTATCGAACCAAATTATGACAGAATCAAAGAATTGGTAGATAATTCATTGATGTTGGTTACTGCTCTTAACACCAAAATTGGTTATTACAAAGCGGCAGAAATCGCCCAAACCGCTCATAAAAACGGAACAACTTTAAAAGACGAAGCCGTTCGTTTAGGCTATGTTTCTCCCGAAGATTTCGATGCTTGGGTAAAACCCGAAGATATGGTAGGAAGTTTAAAATAAGCATTCATTTTATACAAATAATCAAAGCACTTTCGAAAGGAGGTGCTTTTTGTTAGAAGCTATTCCCGCTTTCCGCTGCAAGCTTTTGCTCAAAAACCATTTTTTCTAAGGTCTGGCAGTAGCTCCCAAGGTCGCTCTGCAAAACCAAGAAAAAATAGGTTTTCTTCACAAAAGGCTTTTCGCTGCAATCGGGGCTAGGAGATCCTGCAATTAAGAACTTCTATAACATATAAGAAATAAAAAAATGTAATTCGGAATTTAATTAAAAAACTCTCCATATCTATCGCTTCAAACTAAAATGCGATTTAAAGGTTTTAGGTATTCCGTTTTCAGGATAATTTATTATAAACCAATAATCACTCGAAAAAACCGGTTGTCCGTTATGTGTTCCATCCCATCCTGTTCCTAATGGGCTAATTTGTTTAAGTAACTTTCCGTAACGGTCAAAAATATAGATAATAGAGGTACCATCTACACCAGAAATATTCCAAGTGTCGTTATAGCCATCTCCATTGGGAGTGAAAAATTTTGGGTAATTAATGATGGTTGCCGTTCCTGTCAGGTTAGTACACAAACTATCATCTACTACCGTAATCGTATGAAAACCAGGAGCTACATTCATAAACACATTCGAGGTTTGAAAACCAAAATCATCCAATTGATAGTAAAAAGGACCTTGCCCACCCACAACGGTTACAGTAATGGTTGGATTCTCACTAAACGCTTCCGATTGTTCAATCACTAAACTATCTCCCAAAACCGATTGCGAAACCATCGCTGTTACTAGCGGAGAAACACATCCGGAAACAAGGTTTGTTGCCACAACCGCATATTCTCCAATTTGAAAAGCTTCATACGTACTGTCATTTGCATTTGGAATTAAAACATCTTCAAAATACCATTCAAAACTATAGTCTGAATCATTCAAACCTGTATCCAAAACATAAGGTTGAGCCGAAGTATTTCCGGAAAGCAAACAAATAGCTCCATCCGATAAAGTCGGATTTGGAATGGCATAAACGTCAACTTCAATTGTAATTGGGCTTCCGGCACAACCATTAAAAGATGGCGTTACTATGTAAGTTGCTGTCCCATCAGTTGTTGCTGTGAGTAATTGATTAATTTGATCGCCACTTCCTGCTGTTGCTCCGGTTGTTCCGTTTTGAGTAACCGTCCAAGCGTAAGTAGTTCCTGCCAAATTAGATGAGAGTGAAATTGCAGTTGTTTCACCAGAGCAATACGTTAAATCACCCGTAAAAGTTGCGGTAGGTGTTGGATTAATGGTAACTGTAGCTGTTCCCGAAATAGACTGAAAACAAAACGGACTTTGCACTAATTCTGCTCTAACCAATTGAAATGTGGTGGCGGAAGTAATTGACGATGTTGTAACAGTCGCTGTTCCACTTGAACCAATATTTACAGTTTGATTAGCACCACCATTTTCAGTATAAGTCACTTGCGAATTGGTTGTTCCTGTAAATGTTAGCACCACTGTATCTCCTTCGCATACTGCTGTTGGGTTAACCGAAATAGTAGCAGTAGGCAACTGAACAATCGTAAACGTTATAGATTGGTTCAACGATTGCGAACATCCATTTGTACCTAATGTTCTTACTTCAGTAATTGTAACTACTGTGTTGGTTGTGATATTGGAAATCGCAACAGTTCTTTCTCCGATGGTATTTAAAACAATGGATTGATTGGGGCCACTGTTCACGTTGTAATAAACTGTTGCGTTTGGGGTTCCAATAAATTGTATTGTTCCGGTTGCACCCACACAAAGCGATGTGTCACCAGAAATAGTGGCAGTTGGTGGTTGATTAACAGTAATTGTAACTGATCCTGAAAGAGTTTGATTACAACTGGCAGAAATTGGCGAAGCAACACTTATCAAAGTATATGTTGTATTTGAGTTTAAAACCGGTGTTGTAATGCTTGCAGATCCACTTCCATCTAAGGTAATCAATTGGTCTGTTCCACCATCAATTTTATAGGTTACATCAGCATTGGGAGTTCCATTAAAAGAAACGACCGTAGTATTTCCGGAACATATTGGTGTTGTGGCTGAAATTGTTGCTGTGGCCGATGGAACAATTGTTAGTGTTACTGGAATTCGTGCAGAGCTCAAACAATTTGTAGTATAATCATAGGTTTCTGCATAATAAGTTCCTGCTGCAGTGGGTGTAAAAGTTGTGGAATTAGATTGTAATAAGTTTCCACCGGTTGGTGCATCATACCAATTTACTCCGGAAGTTGAATTGGTAGAAACTGAAAGGGGCAGAAAAGGGTCGCTTCCACAGATTTCCACATTTCCATTACTGATTGGAGCGGCAGGAGAATTTAAAAACGAAACTGTAAAAACATTGGAAACCGTAGAGCAAAAACTATTATTCAAATTGGCAATATCTTGTGCAGCCTTGGCTCTAAAAAAAGTTGGTGTAGAAATAGAAGCTGTATAGGATGGTAAATTTGCACCCGGAATATCTGTCCAAGTTGTGCCGTTGCTACTGGATTGCCATTGATAAAAATGAGGCGAAACTCCGGTGGTTGATGCTTGAAAAGTTAATGAAACAGGAGTATCATTGGAGCACAACTGAAAAGATCCTCCCGTAAGTGGCGGACTCGTTACGGTTGTTAATTCACCACAAGCTCTAAATTCAATGTCGTCAATCGCTAAATCATTTCCGCAACCTCCTAATCCATTGTTTTTCATTTTTAAAACCACCGAGGTTTCACTTCCTGTGGTAAAAACAAGAGCATATTGCAACCAAATGGGAGATGCTGTTCCCATGATATTACCAGTGTTACCTGAGCCTAATAAAACTGTTTCTGTATCATTCCATATTTCAAACCGAACATTAATAGGAATTTCACTTGCTCCACAAAAACCCGAACCGGGATTATAAACATTCATCACCCAAGCCGAAAACTCAAATGTAGTGTTCACACATAATCCGGTAACAACACGTCTGTAAAAATCTCCTGTCGTGTTAGCACTTGCATTTACTACAAGTGCTTTTCCATTAACTCCGTTTGTGGCATCTGGAGTATGATCCAACGAATAATGCCAAGTAGAGTAAAGGTTAGTTCTGTAAAAAAGTGTATAACTTCCGTCGTTAGGAGCACCTACCACAAAATTATAATTTGTTGTTCCGGCTGGTAAAGCAGGACCATAATTTGTTCCGTTTCCAAAATTTTCGGTAAAAATAGGTTCGCCTTTACTTCCCGTACAAAAACCTAATTGTGCATAAGTTATTGATGAGGAAATTAGAAGTAAAAAAGCAGTTATTATTTTTAATTGATTCATTTTTATTTGGGAAAAATTTTGGCTCAACAATTTCTAGTAAAGCTATTTTTATTCAAAACTTGACTTTAGCAATAGTTTTTCTATTTTTTAAAGTTCTTAATATTAAATTTAGTATGCCTTGTTAATGTAAATCCAACCTGTTTTTGTTTCAATATTTTCAAAATTGATGACATAATAATAGGTTCCATCAGGCAATTCATTTCCTTTGTTACATTGACCAAACCATTCATTTCTATAATTTGCTTTGTTGTAAACAGAAACTCCATATCGATTAAAAATCTGCAAATCTGTTACGTCATAAGAAGAAAGGTCAAAACTGTCATTTAGTCCGTCATTATTGGGTGATATTCCTTTTTGGATGCTACAAATCGTACTAATTACATTCAAACTTTGTTCACTACTACATCCATTTTGTGTCACCACTAAACGATAATCTCCTCCTGAAGAAATGGTAACCGAATCATTTGTTCCTATCTGAACATCCGAAGAGTTATACCAAACATAGGTCGTATTTTCAGCGATTGATTCAACCACACCACTAAGTGTGTAAATCGAACCTACACAACCTTGTGAAATAGAAAACTGGGGAGCAGCATTAACAGTAATGGTTGTTTGCGTTGGTAAGGCACACTGACCATCTGCAGGTGTAAAAGTATAAGTTGTGGTTACATTATTGTTTAATTCCGGAGACCAAGAACCTGTAATTCCTTCTTGTGAAACAGTTGGCAAAGGATTGAGTAGTTCTCCCGAGCAAATTGAGTTTATTGGTTGAAAAACCGGAGTCGTTAATGGTAATACTTGAATGGTTAATGGCACGCTGGCTATACATCCGCTAATATCAGTTGGTATAAATGTATAGGTTGTTGTAGCAGTATTATTCAAAGCAGGAGTCCAACTTCCTTCAATTCCGTTTAAAGAAGTCGTTGGTAATGCCGTTAAGGTATCACCAATACAAATTGGGTTAACAGCAGTAAATTCTGGAATAACTTGTGGATTAACTGTAATTGTAACACTTTTTTCATACAAACAAGTTACAGTTTCAGCAAGGGAAATATCATCCAAAGCAAAGTCATTTCCATTATTAGCAAATTCTAAATTAAAAATACATATGGCTGCTGTTGTAGATGAACCGGAGTTCCATGAAAACGAATGCAATGTCCATAAGCAAGTAGTTGAAGGAGCATCCAAAGCAGCACCTAGCGAAACACCATTGATCTCAACAACCATCGAAGCCGGATTTTCCGGTGCAACAGAAGCGATGTAATAAGAAAAAGTGTAATCTGTATTGGGTTCAACATTAATTAAATCTTCATTACACCATACTCGAATAGTTCCCGTTGGGTCTGTAGAACCATCAAAGACCATTAAATTTCCATCTCCTGTGGTATGATCGCCACACGAAGCAAACGGTGCAAACCAAGCATTTGGATTTTGAACAATATCATAAGACGACTGAACTCCAAACGGATTTGGGTCGGCCACTTGCGTATAATCGGTTGTAAATCCTACATTTCCCAATGTGAAATCACCATTAAAAACCAGATTTGTAGGAGATATTTCAACACCTGAAGTAACAGTATAAGTTGTAGTAACCAGCGGACTAACGTTCTGCGTAGCAGCATTTGGATCAGTAATAGAACTATCCGGTGGATTAGCTGTCCATGTATAGGAATTGATACCACCACTTACTGTTAATTGGGTAGTTTCACCTTCACAAATTGTAGCGGGTTCACTAATGATTAAATCGTTTGGAGCAGATAAAACAATATTACTAACACTGTATTCCTCACCACTGCTGTCAATTATCGAAATAGTATATGTCCCTTGTGGTAAATTAGAAAATATTCCAGTGGTATTTGAAAGTGTAACAGGTCCGGTTAAATTGAAATTTCCATAAGGTAAAGAACCGCCCACTACTGAAACTGTAATGGAAGCATCTGTTGAAGTTGGACAAGTTGGATTAATAAATGTAAATGATCCTTCTAAAGGTAAAGATCCTTCTTCGATAACAAAATCGTCTACTGCAAAATCATTTCCTAAAGCACCAGCGTTGAGTGTTCTTAGTCTAACTAATATAGCAGGAGCTGTTGCAACAAAAGAATAACTCACTTTTTGCCAACCTTCTTCAGGCAGAGGAGCAAGTTTGCTTAAATTAGGTGGGCTAATATTGTTTACACCTACAAAAAAAGCTCCAATATTTGCTCGGGTGGTATTGCTTGTCACTTCGTTAGAAACAGATTTAATCCAATAGCTAAATACATAGCTGGTTCCCACAGTAAATCCACCAATGGCTCCTCCTGTATCACTTGTTGTCCAGAAAAATCGATTTGCTGTAGTTGATCCGTCATAAACCAACATATTTCCGGTTCCGGTTGTATGGTCTCCTCCTGAAATAAAGTTAGAGTTCATTAATGATGGATTGGTCGTTCTCGCATATTGTCCCGGACTACTTGTTCCGTTCAAGGGATTAATTAAGGTATAATCATGCACAAAAAACCCAACTCCACTTCCACCGGATTCAAAATCACCATTATTTAATAAGTTTTGAGCAGACAGATTCGAACTTAATGTTGATGTAACAATATATAATGTCAAAATAAATTTCAAATAAGATTGTAATTGTGATTTCATAACTTTAGTTTTTGGTATTTATAAAAATAGCGGTAATATTTTCTTGAATTAAAAATTTTAAGCTATAAAAACTATACAATTCTTAATTTTATCTCAATATTGTGACAATACACTCAAAGCAATCATTCTACAACACTTAATTAATCTGAAATAGGTTGTTTTTACAGATTTGTTGTGGTAATGTATAGTATTTTATAAACCATTAACTAAACTTTTTTTTAGTAATTTTGGGGAATAACCAATAAATTGTAAACAAATGAGTCCAATTTTAAAGAATATCGTAGCAGTTGTGGTCGGAATTGTTGTAGGCAGCATTGTTAATATGGCAATTATAAGCATTAGTGGTTCAATTATACCACCTCCAGACGGAGCAGATGTTACAACAATGGAAGGTCTAAAAAATTCTATGCATTTATTTGAACCTAAGAATTTTGTTTTCCCTTTTCTTGCTCATGCTTTAGGCACACTTGTAGGTGCGTTCTTGGCAGCCAAAATTGCAGCAAATCATAAAATGAAATTTGCCTACGGAATTGGCTTTTTCTTTCTTTTAGGCGGAATTGCAAATGTTTTTCTATTGCCATCGCCAACTTGGTTCACGCTCTTAGATTTAATTGGAGCTTATCTTCCAATGGCATTTTTAGGAGGAAAATTAGCAACAAAACAATAAATGCTTCGTTAATTATCATTTTTTTTAAATCAATTTAACAGATAAAAAAAATTGGAGGTGTATCTTTGAAAAATGAATTCAGTACAAGCCATTTTATCCCAACAAAGTGATGTGAGAGTTATTGACACCTCTATCCCTTATACTGATTATGTTCCTTTGGATTTGTCTGTCAATTCTAAAGAATTAATAGAATACAAACCTAAAACAGCTGATGAATATGAAGTTTTTATAACGGATTATTTATCTAAAAAACAAGGTCGTGTAGCCTATGGAGGTTATTTAGAAAAACGGAATTTATACGAAAGAAGTTCAATTTTTAATTCTTCTCAAGCTGTAGAAAGAAACATTCACATTGGTTTAGATTTGTGGGTTAATGCTCACACACCTGTTTTAGCCGCTCTAGATGGAGTTATACATAGTTTCAACAATAACAACAACTTAGGTGATTATGGCCCAACCATCATTCTAAAACATATGTTAAATAAATATAAATTTTATTCCCTTTACGGACATCTTTCGTTAGAAAGTTTAGATTTGCTGGAGATTGGTCAAATAGTCAAAAAAGGTAAGCAAATAGCTACTTTAGGCGATGCTTCAGTTAACGGCGACTATGCTCCACACTTACATTTTCAAATCATTCAAGATATTCAAGATTACATTGGCGACTATCCGGGAGTGTGTAGTGAAAATGATCTTGAGTTTTATAAAATGAATTGCCCAAATCCAAATTTATTATTAAAAATCTAGTAATGAAAAAAGTCGTTTTATTTGGTTGCCTATTGGTCTTAATTGGATGTAAATCAACATCCACCAGCAAAGCAGACAAAAAACCTGAATTTGTAAAATTAAACCTTAGCGAAGTTAGCTCCGTTAAAAAGAATAGAGCGTACGAGTTAGGAAAAAGAGTTTTAAACACTTGTAATACTTCTAGTTTTAAGCCATTTACAACTGAAGAAGCTACTGATGAGGTTTTAAGAAAAATTAATAAAGAAAAAATTTCAACCACTTGTAAAAATATTCTACAAGTTTTTGGGCAGTTTAAAGATATAAAATTAGTGGAGGTTATCCGATATGATGACGATAAAATCACTCTTTTTCGGTATAAATGCGATTACGAAAAAAAATATAAAATTAAAGAACTAAGAGTTTCAATTAACGACGAAAACAAAATTACAGCCATAACCACAAAAGACTGGAATGATACATACAACCCATAATATCCTACTTAAATTCTATGATTCTTTTAGCAAACTCGACGCCAAATCAATGTCTGAATGTTATCATCCGGATGCCACTTTTTCTGATCCTGCTTTTGGAGAACTCAATCGTGAGGAAGTTTGTGCGATGTGGAAAATGCTAATCGAACGAAGCAAAGGAAACTTAACCATCGAATTTTCTGATTTAAAAAGTTCTAAAAAAAGTGGCAAAGCCAAATGGATTGCTACTTATTATTTTAGCAAAACTAATCGAAAAGTGATTAACGAAATCAATGCTAAATTCAAATTTCAAGATGGTTTAATCATCAAACACACCGATTCTTTCAGTTTATGGAAATGGAGCGGAATGGCATTGGGTTTAAAAGGCTATTTATTGGGCTGGACACCTTTTATGCAAAATAAAATTAGAGAACAAGCTAAAGATTCGTTGAATAAATACTTAGCAAAATAAGCTAAAATTTAAGTTTACTCACATCCCAATTCAGAGAAGGATTATAATTTAATTTTCCATCTGTAACTTCCAGCGGACAATCAAAATTGTTGGTATAAAGTCCTCCTGTACCCAAACCTTGCGGCATCGGATTTTGAAGCGTAAACGTCCATTGAGCAATCGCATTCAAACCGATATTGCTTTCTAGAGCAGATGTGATCCACCAATCGATTTCAAGTGATTCGGCAACATCAATCCACTCTTGTGTTCCTCGAAAACCACCGACCAAACTCGGCTTCAAAATGATGAATTGAGGCTTAATTTTTTCAAGTAATTGCCTTTTTTCTTCCAATAAAAATACACCAATCAGTTCTTCGTCCAAAGCAATAGGTAAAGGGGTGATTTCACACAGTTCTGCCATCCTGTCAGTATGGTTTTTTGCAATAGGTTGTTCAATGCTATGTAGTTTAAAATCAGATAATTGACGCAATTTACCTAAAGCTTCATTTGAAGCAAAAGCACCATTGGCATCGACTCTAATTTCAATCGTTTTTTCATCAAAATGTTGACGAATATAACGCAACAATCCTAGTTCTTTTTCAAAATCAATAGCTCCAATTTTCAATTTTATACAACGAAAACCTTGTGCTAATTTTTCTTCGATTTGAGCCTTCATAAACGACTCCTCACCCATCCAAACCAATCCATTAATTTCCATATTTTTTTGGCCGGAAGTAAATTCAGATGGAAATAATTCAAACGGATTTTTACTTTCTAACGATAAAAAAGCCATTTCAATTCCAAATTGAATCGATGGAAATTCGATTAAGTTTTCACAAAGTTCATTAACTCCCAAATGAATATTTTGACAAACCCATTTTAATTTTTCTTCATAATCGGGTCGATCATCAATGCTTAAGGTTCGCAAAATGCCACACTCGCCTATTCCTTTTTTACCCTCTTTTTCTAAAATGATAAACCAAGTTTCTTTTTGGGTTAAAACGCCTCTCGAAGTACCGGAAGGTCTTTTGAAGTCTAAAATATATTTCTGGTAAGAAGCTTTCAATTTAGTTAGGATAACGTTTGATTTTCACACAAGAAACGCCATTGATTTTAACTTCCTGTCCCACTTTGGTTAGCTTACCCGTTTTTTCATTTCGCATAAAAACAAAAGCATTTCCGCTGATGGAATTGGTTACAATCAAGAACTTCCCACTTTCATCCAAACCAAACACTCGAGGATGTTCGCCGCCGGTGAGTGTGTAATCAATGTTGGTCAGTTTACCACTTTCATCAATTGAAAAAGTAGCTATGTTATTTTCTTCTCCCCGATTACTTGCGTACAAAAATTTTCCATCGGGAGAAATATGCACATCGGAACTTTGAAAACCTTCCTTGATGTGTTCAGGATGCGTCGCAATTCGCTGTTTTTCAGTAAATTTTCCGTCTTGATAATCAAAAACTGTGATGGTTCCGGAAAGTTCTTCAATTAAATAGGCATTTTTTTTATTGGGATGAAATGTCAAATGTCTTGGACCACCACCTAATGTTGTTTTTGTAAAAGGAACTTCCGCAGGTTGCAAAGGCTCTTTATTTTCTGCATCAAATTGATAGGTACGAATTCCATCCGAACCTAAATCAGGAAAAAATAAATAATCAAAATCGGGCGAAAAAACCACTGCGTGAACGTGCGAACTTTCTTGACGATTCGGGTTTATGCTTCCTTCGGTATATTTGTAATTTTGTACAAATGGTTTAATCACACCATTATCTGAAAGTGGAAAAACAGCCACACTTCCATCACTATAATTAGCATTAACCAACCATTTTCCGCTTTTATCCGTTGCAAGAAAAACCGGATTGACTCCGCCACTTTTTTGTGTATTTACAAAATTCAAAGTTTTTGATTTCGAATCAAACGCATAACTGCTCAACGTTCCTTCGGGTAATCGAGTATCTGTGCAGGAATAAATGTATTTTCCGTCCGGAGAAAGCGTGATAAAGGATGGATTAAACACATCTTTCACAGAAGTAATTTTTGCTAAATTACCATTTAGAGTATCCAATTCATATACATAAATTCCTTCTGACGCTTTGTCTTTGTTATATGAACCAAAAAAAACATACGTATTTTGGGCAAATACATTTATACAACAAAAAAAAGCAATTAGAAAAAATGTTATTCTTGAATACATTGAATTGTTTTAAATTTATAATTCTAAAAATCCACCAATTTCTAACAACATCAAATCTTTTCCGCTGTTAAAGAATTTTTTAATCGCTTCTTCGTGATTGATTTCGATATAACCGAACGTATCATAATGAACGCCTAACACTTTATCACATTCCACAAATTCTGCAGCAGTGATTGCATCTTCAACATCCATGGTGAAATTGCTTCCGATGGGAAGAATCGCTAAATCCAACTTCGTACGAAGCGGGATTAACTTCATATCCATCGTCAACGCCGTATCGCCAGCAATGTAGATATTTTTATGTTCACCTTCAATCACAAATCCGCCCGGATTTCCACCATACGTTCCGTCAGGGAAAGAACTGGAATGAATGGCGTTGACATATTTTACCTTACCAAACTCAAAATCCCAACTTCCGCCGTGATTCATCGGATGGTTTTGAAAGCCTTTATTTCCGTAATAGGTAGCAATTTCATAATTGGACACAATTACTGCATTGGTGCGTTTAGCAATGGCCTCCACGTCCAAAATATGATCTTGGTGAGCATGTGTCAACAGTATAAAATCAGCTTTCAACGAATGAATATCAATATGAGAAGCCTTTGGATTTCCTGAAATAAACGGATCTACTAAAATATGTTTTCCATTCACTTCAATTCCAAGTGAAGAGTGACCGTAAAATGTAATTTTCATAGCAGTAAAAATTTAATTATTATACAATTATATCAGAAATAAAATAAATCAAACACAGCGACAACAGTAGTGAAACCATAAAAGTACTAATGGCCAAACGTTTCAATTCCGGATCTAAATCAGCCGGATTTTGTGTTCTGCTTACGCGAAGTAAGTGGCTAATTATCGGAAGAAAAACAATCAAATAAATGTACTGATCGATGGCGAAATGTTGTAAAATACCAAAAACCAACAATAAAACCATCGCTGTAATCACTAAGAAATAATGATACTGTCTAGCTTTTGCTCCACCAATTTTTACTACAATTGTATTCTTTCCGGCTTTTTTATCCGAAAACTCATCCCGCATATTGTTCAAATTGAGCACACCAACGCTTAAAAATCCGATGGCAATTGCCGGTAATAACAAATACCAATCAATCACTTTAGAAAACATAAAATACGAACCATACGTACTCACTAATCCGAAAAAGACAAACACAAAAATATCGCCGTATCCTTTGTAGCCATAAGCACTTTTTCCAACCGTATAGCGAATAGCCGAAGCAATGGCTATAATTCCTAACAGTAAAAAGAAAATGGAATAATATAAATATTCTAAACCGAAAGCCGTGTAAATCAATAAAACTGCCGATAAAAAGGTTAAGATGGCGGTAATAACAATTGCTCTTTTCATAGCAGTAGGCGAAATGACTCCACTTTGTAACGCTCGTTTTGGACCAATTCGGTCTTCGTTATCGGTACCTTTTACGCCATCGCCATAATCATTGGCAAAATTGGAGAGCACTTGCAAACCAATGGTTGTTAACATTAATAACCCAAAAATAGACCAACTAAAAACTTGTGTTGGTGTAAGTACATTTTCGGTTGGTTTAGATAAAGCGTAAAAACTTCCTACCAAAATTCCGGATACCGAGAGTGGTAAAGTTCTAACTCTAGCGGCTTCAATCCAATGCTTCATTTTTATTAATTTTTATAGTGCAAAGGTAATGGAAATTTAACGATTTACATCCAATTTCGATCGGCTCGTTCAACTTCATACAACCAATAGTTAATCCACGGTTTTAACGAAGAATAGTCTGCAAATTTGAACTTCAAATCACCTGCGGCCGTATGGAACGTGAGGTGAGCAATATCTGAACGCTTGTGCCAAAGGTATTGTTTAGTGGTAATCCCTTGAATTTTAAACGGTTCGATTAATTGATGTTCAACATCCCACGCATTGCTTTTTATCACAATAAAATCTTTGCTGAGCTGTAATCGGTAATTTCTAAATTGAAAAAATACGATGATGCCCACCATTAAAATATACGCCAAAAGCAACGGAAAATAATGCTGAAGTGGTTCGTACACAAACAATCCCAAACAAATAAAAATTATGCAAGGCACGATTATTCCTAACCCAATTGCTTTAATCAAATAGCGAAAGTTAGGTTTAAAAACTTGTTCAGTTGTAGGCAATTTGCTCAAAATCATTTTTAAAATCTCGTCCTTCTCAGCTTTGCTGCAACCCGGAACTTCAATGGCATTGCTTCTTTTTCCTTCTTCATCCACCACATCAGAGGACGAAGCTTGTTTTAATTTTAAATCGATTAAATTAAGCTTTCGCTGAAAAAAATTCTGGCTATATGTCGTAATTTGAACTTTTGACGGTTTTAATAAGGTATTCTTCTTCGCAAATAATCCGAAATTAATCGCCAATGCTTTTCGTTGAACCACCATTTGATAATCGAAAAATTTAACGACCGTTCGAACTAAATTAATCAAAAGCACCAAAATCAAAATCGCCATTAAAAAAAAGGAGATTGAAAAATAACCTAAACCTTGATCGACTAAACCGTTGACCTCGTCTTCATCGACTTCAAATGAGGTAACCACATCTTGAAAACCGCCATACAGCGAACCAATAAAACCGATGATGATGGCAATACTTCTTCCGTAGTTGGAAGTCAATCCCACCTTCAAAAGCGTTAATAAACCAATTTTTAAGAAAGGTTGATTCGGTTCGATACTTTCTTCTTCGGCGGAAATTCCTTCTGTATTTTTCTCAAAAGAGAGCAATTTATTTTTCAAATGCAACGCCACTTCGTTATCCACAGCACGAATACTAGCTTCCTTTTTGTCGCTACCTGCCGTATCAATATCCACACTATACACACCAACCAATTTTTGAATAACCGATTGATTAATATTCACTTGTTGAATTTTATCCAACTGAATGGTAATCTTGTTTTTAGAAATCACGCCTTTCTGAATCACAAATTCCTCTTTAGATTCATCTAAGAAAAAAGTAAAATTGATGTATTTTAGATAAGCGATGACGCCAATCACAAGCAACAAAACGACCAAACCAATGACGAAAAAAAGTAATTTATCCCAATCAAATCGGTAGATGATTAATAAAAGTGGTACCCAAAGACTTCGAATAATGCCTTGCAACGTATCGGCAAACATAATTGCAATTCCTTTGACAGACTGCTTTTGTGGCTGACTAAAATCGAATGATGGCATATTAGTTTGTAGTTTCGTTTTCTGAGTCTGATTCGGGTAATTTAGCTGATTGATGTTCAAATTGAATATCTTCTGAAGAAGTTTCTTCCAATTTTGAAGTCAATTCAACCGATTCTTTCTCCAACACAGTAATTTTATTCAATAAAAACGATTTGATGCTTTCGGCTTCTTCTTTCGGCAAACCCGGGATATGTAAGTCGCTGCTGCTTCCGCCTGCCGTGTAAACCTGCAATTCACTCAATTGATACATTCTCGAAAAAACACCTTCGTATAAAGCCACATGCTGTATTCTGTTAAACGGAATCACCGTCGTAGTCGTTGATAAAATTCCCTTCCGAAACAAAATATCTTTCTCCCGAAGAGCATATCCTTTTTTTCTGAAACTGATGTTAGACGTCCAAAACAAAAGGGCAATTAGTAGAACAAGAATAGAAATCCAAAGGATTACATTTTGCCGAACTGTTTCATTAAAAATTATAAATAATGTAAGTCCAACAGCCAATACCAATGAAAAAATAGCATTGCTGATATAAACCACGTTCAAATAATTTTTATTTAGTGGTTGAAACGGAACTGCTTCAAATTTTGGCAACGAATCAAATGAAACCGTTGAATTTGTAAATTCTTCCAAAGTAGATGTGTTTTTAAAGGATTATGGAATCCATTTTTTCTCAAAGTTAGGCTTTCTTTTTTCCAAAAAGGCATTTCTACCTTCTTTCGCTTCTTCGGTCATATAGGCTAAACGAGTGGCTTCGCCTGCAAAAACTTGCTGACCAACCATTCCGTCATCCGTCAAATTCATTGCAAATTTCAGCATTTTAATAGATGTTGGTGATTTCGCTAAAATCTCCTGAGCCCATTCATAAGCTGTATCTTCTAATTCGTCATGCGGAATCACGGCATTTACCATTCCCATTTCAAATGCTTCTTGTGCCGAATAATTTCTTCCTAAAAAGAAAATTTCTCGAGCTTTTTTCTGTCCGACCATCTTAGCCAAATAAGCAGAACCATAACCGCCATCAAAACTCGTTACATCAGCATCGGTTTGTTTAAAAATAGCGTGTTCCTTACTGGCCAAAGTCAAATCGCACACCACGTGCAAACTGTGACCACCACCAACTGCCCATCCGGGAACAACGGCAATTACGGCCTTTGGCATAAAACGAATCAATCGTTGCACTTCCAATATATTCAAACGGTGCATTCCATCCTCGCCCACATAACCTTGGTGACCACGAGCACGTTGATCGCCACCACTACAAAATGAATAAATGCCGTCTTTGGGCGATGGTCCTTCTGCGGAAAGTAATACTACACCAATCGAGGTATCTTCCTGAGCATCATAAAATGCTTGATACAATTCAGCGGTGGTTTTGGGTCGGAAGGCATTGCGGACTTCCGGTCGGTTAAAAGCGATTCGGGCTACGCCGTTGCACTTTTTATAGGTTATATCTTCAAATTCTTTTGCGGTTTGCCAATTTATTTCTGCCATACTAATGTGATTTAAGCGTAAAAATACTATTTTTAACTTTTGAAATAAAGAAATTTAAGAATGAAAAAAATCATTTCTTTTTAAATGACTTAATTCAAGTAAATTACATTACTAAAATACAACATGATGTTACAAAAAATCACTCTTTTCTCTTTTTTATTCGTTTCTGTTTTAAGTTTTTCACAAACGTATGAATTTCAAACCATCAAAGAAATTGAAGCTACTCCGGTCATTTCACAAGGTGTAACCGGAACCTGTTGGTCGTTTTCTACTACTTCTTTTTTGGAAGCAGAAATTATTCGGCTCACCGGAAAAAAGATTGATTTATCTGAAATGTATAATGTTAGAAATACCTATCCAAAAAAAGCAGAGAATTATGTGATGCGTCAAGGAAAAGCAAATTTTAGCGAAGGTGGGCTTTCACATGACGTTATTAATAGTGTTCGAGAATATGGTTTGGTTCCCAATTCTGTTTACACCGGCTTGAATGGCTTAGAAGAAAAACACAACCATGCCGAATTGCAAGCTCTTTTGGAAGGAATGTTGAAAGTTTTTGTGGATAATCCGAGTAAAAAGTTATCTCCAAAATGGAAAGAATCGGTGCAAGCCGTGTTGGATGTTTATTTAGGAAAGAATCCAACAGAATTTTCGTTTGAAGGAAAAAAATATACACCTTCTTCGTTTTTAACTTACACCAAAATCAATCCGGATTCTTATGTTTCATTGACATCGTTTACACACCAACCGTTTTACAAATCATTTATCATCAATATTCCTGATAATTTTTCGAACGGAAGCTTTTACAATTTACCTTTAGATGAATTTATTCAAAACATTGACAATGCGTTAGATAAAGGTTTCACATTAGCATTAGATTGCGATGTGAGCGAACCTTATTTCTCTGGAAAATATGGCGTTGCGGCTGTTCCGGCTGATGAAGTAAATAATAAAACTATTTTAACCGAAATCAAACCTGAAAAAGAAATTACTCCTCAATACCGTCAACAGGAATTTGAAAATCTAACTACACAAGACGATCATTTAATGCACATTGTTGGGAAAGTAAAAGACCAAAAAGGAAATCTGTATTATAAAGTAAAAAACTCGTGGGGAACGGAAAATTTGGGTAATGATGGTTATATTTATATGAGTGTAGCTTATTTAAAATTGAAAACAATTTCCGTTTTGGTGCACAAAGATGCTTTACTTATCAATACAAAAAGAGCGTTGAGTTTATAATTGATACTATTAATCTTTCCTCGAAAGACAAAGAAGCTTTTGTTAATTACCTGTTGAAAATTAATCCTAAAATTGATATAATTTAGATAATTTTAAGTTTAAAAAGTTTAGTTTTGTTTTTCCAACAAACTGAATACCCCACTTGCGAATGTCTAAATTATCAATTGCTGTTGCAATTTCCACCATACTGTTCACTTTTTCCTGTCAGAAAAAAGAGGAAGCTCCGCTTTTAGCTCAACATGTAGAAGAAGAAATTATATCGATAGATTCTTCTTTAATCACTATACCCTTTTCATTAAAATTGAATCCTGTTTCAGAAGATTATGCTTTTGAAAAAGAAAGACAGGTTTCTGAATTTTACAGCAAAAAAATAGGATTATCCGATTTTAGCGGAGCATTATTAGTTGCCAAAAACGGAAAAATCATTTTCGAAGACTATAAAGGCTATGCCAATTTTGCTACCAAAACACCGATTTCGGAAACATCTGCTTTGCATTTAGCTTCGGTGAGTAAAGTAATGACTGCCACACTTGTTTTAAAATTAGTACAAGAAAATAAAATCGATTTAAACGAGAAAGTCCAAACCTACCTACCCGACTTTCCCTATCAAAATACAACTGTTAAAACGCTGTTGAACCACAGAAGCGGATTGCCGCACTATTCCCGCTTCAGCGAAAGCATAAAAGGTTGGAACTCCAGAAAAGTCCTCTCCAATGCTGATGTGTTAGATTATTTAAAACGATACAAATTTGCGTTGTTAGCCAAAAACGATACTAAATTTAATTACTGCAACACCAATTATGCCATGCTGGCTCTCATCATTGAGAAAGTAACCGAAAAAAGTTATGCCGAAGCAATGCAAGAGCAAATATTCACCCCGCTGGGCATGAACGATACGTTTGTAATTGACTTTGAAAAGCAAAAAAAGGACGTAAGTCAATCCTACAAGTCCAGTTATGTCAATCACGGTTGGGATCAGTTTGATGCTATTTACGGTGACAAAAACGTCTATTCCACTCCACGTGATTTAGTGAAGTTCGATTTGGCTACTTATTCAACTGAATTTCTCCGAAAAGATTTATGGGAAGAAGCCCTAAAAGGCTACAGCTATGAAAAACGTGGCGTAAAAAACTACGGCTTAGGCATTCGTCTCCGCGAATGGGAAACCGGACAAACTTTGCATTACCACAACGGTTGGTGGCACGGAAATACCTCATCCTACACAACTTTAAAAAAGGACACGATTGTGATTATTGCTTTATCGAACAAGTACACTCAAAAAACGTATCAAGCGATGAAGCTTTCTGCTTTGTTTGGAGATTATCCTTTTGAGTTGAATGATAAGGAGTAGTTTTCTGTTGTCCGTTGTCTGTTGTCCGTTGTCTGTTGTCGGTTGTCTGTGTTTTCTGTTGTTGGTTGTAGGCCAAAGTTTTCGGTCCCAATTTTCACCCAGTCTTGTCATTCCGTAGGAATCTCACACCAAGTTTACCCCAATCTTGTCATTCCGTAGGAATCTTTTTTCTGTGCTTTCAGTACTTTCAGTGAGAAAAAGCTGTTCACATAATTCTTAATTCTCTCGCAAAGTCGCAAAGACGCAAAGCTCTACGTTTTCTTCCTTTGCGTCTCCGCGACTCTGCGTGAAAAAATCTTAACTACTTCGTGCCTTAGCGGTAAAAAAATAAAAACTTATATTGTAAAAAACAGTTTTCAGTCCTAGTTTTCACACAGTCTTGTCATTCCGTAGGAATCTCTTCCCGTGTTTTCTGTGAGAAAAAGTATTTAGTAAAAGTTCCATCAAAATTTATTGGCTCGCAAAGTCGCAAAGACGCAAAGCTCTACGTTTTCTTCCTTTGCGTCTCCGCGACTCTGCGTGAAAAAATCTTTACTACTTCGTGCCTGAGCGGTAAAAAAATAAAAACTTATATTGTAAAAAACAGTTTTCACACAGTCTTGTCATTCCGTAGGAATCTCTTCCCGTGTTTTCTGTGAGAAAAAGTATTTAGTAAAAGTTCCTTCCAAAAATTTAATCTCTCGCAAAGTCGCAAAGACGCAAAGCTCTACGTTTTCTTCCTTTGCGTCTCCGCGACTCTGCGTGAAAAAATCTTAACTACTTCGTGCCTTAGCGGTAAAAAAATAAAAACTTATATTGTAAAAAACAGTTTTCAGTCCTAGTTTTCACACAGTCTTGTCGTTCCGTAGGAATCTCGCTCCCAGTTTCCCCCCAATCTTGTCATTCCGTAGGAATCTCACACCAAGTTTACCCCAATCTTGTCATTCCGTAGGAATCTTTTTTCTGTGCTTTCAGTGCTTTCAGTGAGAAAAAGCTGTTCACATAATTCTTAATTCTCTCGCAAAGTCGCAAAGACGCAAAGCTCTACGTTTTCTTCCTTTACGTCTCCGCGACTCGGCGTGAAAAAGCCTTAGCAACTTTGTGCCTTAGTGGCAAAAACCTTAAAAACTATACTCCTCAAACCCAATCCCCAAATGCCGCAGTAAAAAAATCATACAAATAACATTCAGCAAAAGTCCAATCCAATAAAGAATATTGATTTCATCCGTGTTTTTGATGATTTCCACACAATTCAGCAAAGGCATAAAAAAAACCAACAAAGCTGTCGGAATCCAAATAAAATCAAAAGTCACCCCAAACAAAGTAATAGGAAAAAAGCTTTTCACTATTCCTAAAAACAAAAGGATGAAAGCGAAGATGCTTAGCGAAAGGTATAGTTTGGGTTTAGTAATCATTGGTAGATTGTTAGATTATTCGATTGTTGGATTATTCGATTGTTGGATTATTCGATTGTTAGATTGTTAGATTTTAGAACCTCGGAGACTTTGTGTCTTATACAAAACTTAAAAAACTTAGCTACTTCGTGCCTTAGTGGCAAAACTTAAATGAACTTAAACTTACTTCCACGCATCAAAAAACTTAAAAAACTTATATGGTTAAAAAATAGTTTTCAGTCCCAGTTTTCACACAATCTTGTCATTCCGAAGCATGAGGAATCTCACACTCATTTTTCAGACAATCTTGTCATTCCGTAGGAATCTCTTTTCTGTGCTTTCCGTGTTTTGTTTTAGAAAAAAAATTTCAGTTACAGTTTTCAGTCTAAGTCAATTACAATTTTTATTTTCTCGCAAAGACGCAAAGACGCAAACCTGAAACCTTCAACCCTACTTAACCAAATAAATCCCATCCTCCCTAATCTCAATCAACTTCTGACGATACAAAGCACCAATCGCTTTTTTAAACGTCTTTTTACTCATTTTCAACACCGTTTTAATATCCTCAGGATGGCTATCATCCGTCAGTCTAAGAAAACCGCGACTTGCTTTCAGTTCGTCCAGCACCACTTGAGCATTCTCCTCAATACTTTCAAAACCTACTTTATGTAAAGAAACATCTATTTTACCATCAGGGCGAACGATCTTCACAAACCCTTTCGTTTTGTCGCCCGGACGAATTTTATCATCATACACCTCATTCTTATACACCAATCCGCGAAACCTGCCATTAATAATCACATTAATACCAATATCGGTAATGTGTGAAATAATCAAATGCACTTCCTCACCGCTTTCCAAGCCCGAAGGCTCTTTGTCTAAAAACTGATTAATCTTGCTGGAACCCACCAAACGATTCGTTCGGTCATCCAGAAACAAATGCACCAAATAGCGTTTGCCTTGCTCCATTGGGCGGGCTTGCTCTTTAAACGGAACAAACAAATCCTTCTCCAAACCCCAATCTAAAAAAGCACCAAACTGGTTGGTGTAGTTCACCCGCAAAAAAGCATAATCACCCAACGTGATATACGGTTTTAGCGTAGTAGCAACAGGACGTTCCTCATGATCCAAATACACAAAAACAGTAAGCTCCTGCCCTATTTCATAGTCGTTCGGAACATATTTAACAGGAAGCAACACATCGTCTTTTCCGTCGGTTAAAAACAGACCCACTTGGGTACTTCGGTCAATTTTAAGGGTATGATGAACGCCAATCGTAAGCATAAGGATGATTTTGGGCAAAGGTAGGGAAAATGTGGCGATGTGGCAATTGGTTAATGTGGGGATGTGGTGATGACTTGTTATTGATTTTTTAAGTTGATTACGGATTTCCGTAAAATGAATATAAATTTATTTAGTTAATTTGTTAAAAAGTAATTTTGTAATAGTTTGAAAATATGTTAAAATTGGTTAGGTTTGATAAAGGTTGAGTTATAAATATTTAAAATAATAATCTGTTACACACCTAAAATTAAAACCCTTTTGAATAATTTTAATATAATTAAAAGAAATGACAGAAAAAAACATTCCAAAAAGCGACTCTTTAATTTTCATTGATACTAATATATATCTCGATTTTTACAGAATCAGAAAATCCAATGTATCAATGAAATATTTAGAAGAAATTGTAAAACATAAAAATTTGATAATTACTTCAAGTCAAGTTGAAATGGAATATAAGAAAAATAGACAGAGTGCAATTCTTGAATCTATTACTGAAATAAATAAAATAAGTGTTAATCTAAATGTTCCTACAATTTTTTCTAATGACGAAGCGGTTGAGAAAATGAAAAAATCAAAAAAAGAAATAGATGAACTTCAAAAAAAATTAAAAACTCTTATTGAAGAAGTTTTAAAAAACCCCAATATAAAAGACCCTGTATACAAGTCTTTGGAAAATATTTTCACAAACAAATCGCCTATAAATCTTGATAGAAAAAATGAGATACGATTCAAAATTAGAGAACTGGCAAATAAACGATTTAATCTGGGATATCCTCCAAGAAAAAAAGATGATAATTCAATTGGTGATGCCGTTAATTGGGAATGGATTATTAAATGTGCTGAAGAAAATAAAAAAAATATAATTTTAGTAACTAGGGATACTGATTTTGGAGTAATCTATGACAATGAATCATATATAAACGATTGGTTAAGGCAAGAATTTATTCAACGAATTGGCAAAAAACAAACGATTTTTCTGACTGACAAATTAAGTAAAGCATTTCAACTAGTTCAAATTCCAGTTACTGAAGAAATGATTGAAGAAGAGGAAAAAGTGATAAAGTTCTCAAATAATCTTTCAATTTACGATACAGTTAGAGCAATGGGTAAAGCGTCAGAAAATTTGAAAATGATAAATGAAAGCCGTGAGTTTTCAATGAGGATACAGAGAGCTATGGAATATATGAACAATATAAAAAATATAAAGTAGATAGATTTAAAGGAGTTTCATTAAGATTTATTATCAAAAATTAAGTATAATTATACAAATTACTTTTTACTATGATCAAAAAGAATGACTTTCAATTCATATCAGAAAAGCCACTTAAGGCAAATAATAGCATTTCTCTTTCATTTGGTCATAAAGAAATCGTATCGGTACTAAAAAAAATAGTCAAAAAATCACCTGAATCCTTTACTATTGGACTATATGGAGATTGGGGATCTGGGAAGAGTAGTATTGCTGTTTCATTAAAAGAAGAACTAAAAAATGAAATTCCATTAGTAATCTTTGATGTCTGGAAGCACGAAGGAGATTCATTAAGAAGAACTTTTTTAAGCCATCTTGTCAAGGATTTAAAAAAATATAATGATGAAAAAGTATTTTCTTTAAAGTATGAGCTAGACGAAAGAACTAGTAATACGAAAGTCGTTAATGATGAGATTCAAATTTTGAATTGGAAAAAGATAAAACCTCATTTTTTTGCACTCTTAATTATATCTTCAGGTTTGTTGCTTCCTTTTCTTTTATTTTCCCTTATTTTAGATATTTGGTTAAATCTAATAGATTTATCAAATGTGATAGGACAAATTGTAATTTCTATTTTTTCCCTTTTATCCTTCTCTGTTTTATTTAAATATATCAATCAATTTATTGAAGTAAAAAAAATTACTACTACACAAGATAAATTTAAAGACCCAAATGAATTTGAAAATGAATTTAAAAGAATTTTGAATGAAGGGCTCAAAAAAGAAAAATTAATTATAGTTTTTGACAATCTTGATCGAGTTAATGGAGATAAAGCCCTAGAAATAATGTCTACCATTAAAACATTTCTAGACCCTATTGATGAAAGCGTAAAAGATAAGGATGTAACTTTTATAATTCCATGTGATGAGAAAGCTATTAAAAGACATTTAAAAAAATCTCTTAATTATAAAGAAGATGATAAGGATTATGAAACTTATTCTAGTGAGTATTTAAGAAAGTTTTTTAACACAATTATATGGATTCCTGAATTTTATACGAATGAGTTAGAAAAACTTGCAAAACAATGTCTAAAAAACAGTAAAATCGCAGAATTAGATAATGAAGATATTGCGGCTTTGATTGTTCTTGTTTTTGATAAAAATCCAAGACAAATAATTCAATATGTCAATATACTAATATCTAATTTTTTATTGATAGAAAAGAGAAACATTTCTGGCTTTAATTTAAAAAATCAAATGGCACAATTTGCAAAGTATTTACTACTTGTTCAAAAATTCCCTGATGTAATGGAATATCTAAAAAGTAATTTAATTTATGATTTAGAAGAAATTAGTTCAAAGAATTTTAAAGAAATAAATTTTCTTAAAGATGTAAATGAATCTGACTTTAAAAAATTTCTTACCCTAACAAGTTACATAAAAATTAACTCACTAGATGTGTTCTTTAAATTGCGAAAAAGTGAATTTGAAGAAAAATTTCCTAATAGTGAAAGGTTAATTAAAATGATTGAAACTCAGGAAATAAATAACATAATCAATGTAAATGATTTAAACAAAAATCTTAACAAAGAGAGACAATTTGAACTAGGTGAAGATTTCGAATATCTTGATAAGTTATCTATAAGAGAAAATTTAGAAGATTTTAATTTCATTATACAACAAAAAATAAGAAACACAAAAAATTCGATTTTAGTATGCAAATTTATTGATGGTTTATTATTTCTGACAAAACATTACGAGATCACATTACATACAATAACCTATAGAGTAATTTATGATAAATTTAAAAATTCAACACAAAATATTTCCTTTATAAATTCTGAAAATATTGTCAGCCAAATATTTGAAAAAGTTTATGAAGACTATTTAAGAAACAACTTTATAAGAGAACTAAAAAGACAATGGATTGCAGATTTTATAAATTTTCATGATGATACAGAATTCGAAGATGGTTATTATTCCGGAGAGTATATAAATGATCTATTAGAGATGTTTATTAAAAACAATAACTATTTTGACTTCGAAGAACTAGATAAAATCAGAAATATCATAACAAATAAATTTTCAACTAACTTAGAAATATTTGATAGAATTTCAACTGATAAAAATCTCAGAAAAAAGTTAGCTTCTTCAAAATATATCAAAGAAATAATTAAAAATATAAATTTATTTCTTGAGGCAGACATTGAGGAAATGAATATAGAAAGTGAAAATGATTACATAACAATCATTAAAATTTTAGACTTAATCTCCTACTATGAAGATTCATTTTATAATGTTGAATTAAATACTCAAATCAGTATTTTTATAAACAATCAAATAAAATATGTTGTAGGTCTAAAATTTGATGAAAATCAAAAGGAAAAAATGTTAGAAAAATATTTTATATTATTTACAAAAATTCATAATACTACTAATCATGTTCCAACAATAGAATCAGATCAATTATACGAAACAATCAAAAGTCAATTTATAGAATCCAATTACAAAAATTCAATATGGTTTTTTAAATTCTATTTTACATATAATTACGTTTCCAATATAAGTGCAACGAAGAAAGATGATTTTAAATTAAGAATAAAGTCATTTTTTGATAGAAGAATAGATGCACAAATAATGTATGACAGCATAATAAAGAAAGTTGAAATTGAAACATTATTTAAAGAAGTAGAATATAAAAATGTTTTACTTACAAAATCAAATTTAAGTTTTGATTATTTTAAAGTTTTTTACAATTACTTCAGTGACGAAGAAAAACAATTTTTATTTAACTCATGGATTGTTAATGAAATAGATTTGTTCACGGAAATATTAGATAGCAAAAAAATTATTATTCCAGACTCTTTAAAAACTGCCGAATACATTTTAAATCATATTCAGTTAGGCAATGATTTAATTGAAAGAGAAAAATTATATGCTATTTTATTTAAAATAAAAGATTTAGATTTTTATGATTTTAAAAAATATTCAAATCAAATAATTGCGTTAGTTACTTCTGATAATCAAGAAGAACAAAATCTTGGTTTAAGGGAATTGAATAAAAATAGAGTAAAAATAGACGAAAAGGACCTAGCTGTAAGTTGTATAAATAGGCTAATCAAAAATTTAAAATTTATTAATAATAAAAGTCGAAATGTTATAAATATCCTTAGAACAAACTTTGATGGCAAGAAGAAATTTTTTAATGAACAATTAAAAAAGAATCCCAGTATTATTGAATTATCTAGTGATTATATAATTAATCAATCTGATTACGAATTTTTCATTTCATTAAAAGAAAATCTCTACAAAAATAACGACATTGACCTTTCAAAATCTCTTTTAAGTAAATATTCACAACTTGAATTAAGTAATGTTACTATATTTGGTAAGATAAAACCTTTTATAATAAATATCATTGAAGATAATAATTCAACTAACTATCTTGATGAGATTAAAGAATTCATAAAAATTTACGATGAAAAAGTACATATCGAAAATAAAGATTCTTATTTTGAAAATTTAAAAAATCAATTTAATTTATAACATAGCTACTCCGCCGCTAGTGCTAGCGTCACGTTCCTACTCCAAGCTCTCGCTACGTCTTCTTTGATAGCACAAAGTTCTGCTAGCGTCTCCCGACCTCGCAGCAAATAATCAATTCCAATTAAAAAACAATTATAAAATGAAAGTCGGCCTCGCTATTTTACTCACTATCCTACTAGCTGTTTCACTCATTACTTGTAAAAATTCAAAAGAAGAAGATTTTAAACCTACACTAGTTTACGAGTCGGCTATTTTGCAAGTGACCCAAATAACAGAAAATTCTTTTATACACACGTCATTCTTGCAAACCAATGATTTTGGTAATGTTCCTTGTAACGGCCTAATCGTATCAGATAATAAAGAAGTAATTATTTTTGACACACCCGTAAACGACAAAAGTGCAGACGAATTGATTAAATGGATAAAAGAAACACTTCAATATAAAATAAAAGGTATTATTCCAACACATTTTCACGATGATTGTTTAGGAGGACTCAAATCATTTCATACTAACAAAATACCTTCCTATGCCTATCTAACAACTATTGAACTTGCAAAAGAAAATAATTTTATTGTTCCTCAAAACAGTTTTAAAGATTCACTACTACTGAAAGTAGGCAATAAAACAATTATAGCAAAGTCTTTTGGAGAAGGACATACGAAAGATAATGTTGTTGGCTATTTTCCAAGCGAAGAGTTATTGTTTGGTGGCTGTTTAATTAAAGAATTAGGTGCTCAAAAAGGCTATTTAGGAGATGCCAATATAAAAGCTTGGTCAAGTACCGTTGAGAACATAAAAAAAAGATTTCCAAACCTAACGCTTGTTGTTCCCGGTCATGGAAAATATGGAAATGCTGAATTACTGGATTATACAATTGATTTATTCAAGACGAAACATTTTGGTGAGGATAAATTTGAATCTAAGTAAACTATTCAAAATGCTTTCTAAGGCAGCTCCACCTTATGTCTTCTTTAATAGCACGAAAAACTTTAATTATACTTAGAATGAAAAAATTACAATTCTTTTTAATCGCTCTAACAATAATTTCATGCAAAGATTCTTTACATGAAATTTCGGAATCAATGAGTACAAATAAACTAATAAAATTAACGTTCGATAATAATGAACAATTATACTTTAAAACAAACAGTCATGGTATAAGTGGAAATCATCAAAGTATAGTCCTTTCAAATCAGACAAAAACTGTTTACGAGAAAGAAAGTGATTACATTTTTTATAGTTCTGAGATATATTATCGAACAAATAAAGATTCAATTATTATTTATGCACCAGAATCGGGTGTCGTAATACCTAAAAATAAAAGTTTTAAAACAATTGTTTCAGTTATTGGGTTAAAAAATTATGATGAGATAGCTGATTATGAAAAAAATTATAAAGCGTATAAATTACAAAGATTGAGTGTTTATAGTGAATAATTAATCTAATGAATGATTTGTACTAATCCTTTCTAAAAACCTATGAAAAACAAAATCTTCTTCACCCTACTCTTACTAATTCTTTTACAATCTTGTAATGGAACCCAATATGATACTGATTACATAATTGAAAAATATAACGAAGAAGATTTTTCATGTCTTAAGGGAGCATTCGTGAATATTAGAGGAGGAAAACACGATGATCTTTTATGTCTTTTGATTAGTAGTACAGCTAACATTAAATGCAACCCTTACATCGTTAAGATAAATTATGATAGTGGTGAAATTGTGACAATTAATGACACTTTGCCTAAAAGAGATTGTAATGGTTATTTCACTAATAATCAAATCAAAAACTTTACTAAGTGCTTTTTAAAATACAAGTTTCAAGTTTTAGCGGTTGATTTAGATGGAAATGTTTACATCAATCCAGGTCAACAAGGTCATCCAACCTTATTAAGAAAAGTACCTAACTCTACTCCAGAAGATATAAAGGATTTTAAACTTTATAAAGATAAGTGGTATATTAGAAATGAATAAAAAAAACAGCTTTAACAAGCGTATTAATTAGTATATTTCAACTTTATATGACAATCGAAGAACTAAAATTAAACATAAAATGGTGGGAATCGAAACGATGGATTTTCAATATACTGGTCGTTTTTTCTGTGGCTATCTCTTTTTATTTGGGGTACTCAGAAGTTGATTTTTACTGGTCGTCGTATGAAACTATTGGTGTAATTAAATGGTTGTTTGGGGCTAATCTCTTTTATTGCTTAGGAATTTTGACAGAACTCTTTGATTGGTATTATTTTAAAAACAAAATTGGCATTGTAAAGTTTCGATTTACCTTATTTTTGATGGGTACATTTTTTAGTTGTCTATGGACTTTCCTTTGCATTCGCATGTATTTTTTGGGGAATATATTTTAATTTTGATTTATGAGTCGATACGTGAACAAAACCGTTTTATTTCATTTTATTATACTATTTCTGTTTTCTTGTCAAAACAAAAAAGAGGAAACTACTTTCGTATTTGAGAAAAGTACTTTACCTAAACTCCATTCCAACTTGCCGGAACAGCCTACCGCTTGTGACTGCTTGAAAGAAATGGATCAACTTTTAGATGCCTTACTTATTATTCAAGATGATTTTAAACGTTTAAAAGCACTGTATGAAAAAGAAACAGAACAAGATATCAAAAATCAAATAGGTGATTACCTACTTGATTTGGACAAAAGTACAAAACCGTATAAAACCCAATTGTTTCTTGTCGAAGAAAAATGTGCTTTTAGCGACGAAGCTTTTGAAAGCTGTGGCTTCTTTGAAAAAACTAAGGAAAAATTTGCGGAACTTGATGAGTAAATAGTAGTTGGTTCCTTTCTCCCCTAAGTCTTCTTTAATAGCGACACTGAACTAGTGTCTCCAAACCTCGTAGCAATTAATCATTCAACCACATAACAATCAAACTACTATTATTTAATGCTTCTTCAAAATTAGAAACCAAGTAATGAAAACGATTCCATTACTATTTTATAAATCATAAAAATATCACTTATTGGTAAACTTCTCCCTATAATAGAACTATATACTTTTACTTTTTGTGCTTTTTTTAATGAATTTTATTGTTTTTTTTTTATTAATTCTTATTGATTTTTTTTATTAATTCTTATTGATATTATTATTTTTTCTATTTTAGTAAAATAAATAGTATTAATTTTTTTAGCTTTTATACATCATTGTTAATCGTTGAAAGGCTTCAAATAATTTAATTTTCAAAAGATTTATTATAAAACTATCCTTATATGAAAGCAATAACTTTACTTTTCGCCTTAATTATTACCACAATTTGTTATGCTCAAGAATTTGATTATGCTCAAAATGAGTTAATTGTTGAATTCAAAAACAGTAATAAAAATAAAATGGAGTTGTTTAAAAAAGACCAAACACTCATGAAAATAAATGATTCATTAAACCTTGATACGTTTGAAGTTATTGGAAATAAAAATGTTAGAAATACTTTTCTTTTAAAATTTAAGAATAACATAAATGTTATTTTGGCAGTTGAAGTTTACAAAAAAACAGGACTGTTTGAATTTGTAGAACCAAATTATATAGGTACAGGTCATGGATTTATGCAAACAACACCAAATGATCAATTTTATTTAAGTAGACAATGGTCGCACGCTAATAATGGCAGTTTTACTCTTTCTCCATCTACTGTGGATGCAGATATTGATACTGATTTGGCATGGGATATTACACAAGGAGACCCTAACTTGATTGTAGCCATTCTTGATTCCGGCATAAAGTTAGATCATCCTGAATTTTCAGGAAGATTTGTTCAGGGATATGATTTTGCATATAATGACAGTGATCCTACAGATGACCATGGACATGGAACAAATGTGGCAGGCATAGCTCTTGCTAAAGGAAATAATTCAATTGGCTATGCCGGTGTTAATTGGAACTCTAAAATTATGGCTTGTAAAATTCTTAACATTGATGATTTTGGATATTACAGTTGGTGGGCAAGTGCTATCTATTTTGCTGTTGATAATGGTGCAAAAGTAATCAACATGTCTGTTGGCGGAAATTCTGCCTCATCAATTTTAGAAAATGCAATTAATTATGCTTATAATAACAATGTGAGTGTTGTTGTTTCTTCAGGAAACCAAAATTCAACAATTCAATATCCCGCAAGATATGAAAATGCAATTGCTGTAGGCTCAACAAATTCAAACGACACAAGAACAAACCCTTTTTTTTGGGACCCTACAAGTGGTAGCAATTTTGGTTCGGAACTTGATTTTGTTGCACCCGGAAATTACATCTATGGTCTAAGCCATTACTCTAATACAAATTATAATTCCTACTGGGGTGGCACTTCTCAAGCAGCACCTCATTTAACAGGGGTTATATCGTTAATGCTCTCGGTTAAGCCAGATCTTACGGTAACTGAAATTAGGCAAATACTCATAGAAACATCCGAGGACATGGTAGGAAATAGTTTTGATACCCCAGGTTGGGATCAATATTATGGTCATGGTAGAATAAATGCTTTTAATGCGTTATCGCATCAGCTTCTATCAAATACAGAATATTATGTTGAAAATGAAACTATTAAACTTTACCCAAATCCTGTTGGATATGAGAATTATTTTTATATTTCCGGACTTAAAGATGACGATTATACTGTTTCGCTAATTTCTATGACAGGTAAAGTTATAAAAGAATATAAAACAACCTCAGAAATTGAAATAGTAAAAGTCAATACAGAATCTTTATCCTCCGGTGCATACTTTGTAAAAATTGTTAACCTAAACAATAAGCTGACGTTTTCAAAGAAATTTATCAAAATTTAGAGTCCGCCAAACTAAATTGTATCAATAAATCGCAATCAGATTAGATAATAGATTTATATTGAATACACTAATTAGAAAACTGCTCAGTGATTTTGGATACCCATCCAAAAACATTGAGCAGCATATATAAATTTCAATTAAAAATCTTAATCCAAACTCAATGTAATCTGTCCATCATCATCCAATTCGGTTTGAATATCATCCGAAACATTATCTTCATTGGATACTTCCATTTCTTCCGGAATTTCTTCAATTGGTTCTTCATACGGAAGTGATTCCAACAAATTAATCTGTTTAATTCTATCCGTAGTTAACTGATTTCCGAGAGCTTTTATCCCTTTTACAGCAATAAATTGTTCGATATCAACCGTTTGATTTTCTTTTTGAATACCTTTTACTTTTGCATAAATAACCTCAGCAACCGGTCGCCAATCTGTGGAAACAATTTCTAATTGCGATTTCTCGTGTTCGGTGATGAAAATTTCTTCTTTGTTTTCGTTATCTATTAAGAAACGTTTCACAAAATAGCGATCTTTTTCCCCATCATAATAAATGGCCGAAATTGGTTTTTTAGGATGCCATTTTTCCAACACAACCATATCTTCATCAAAATGGGTTGTTAATTCAGGAATAATAGTTTTCAATTTTCCGGATTGATTCACCACTAAAATTCGGTCATTCGGACGAAATTCGCCCAACAACTCGCCTCTTCCATCTACATTCAAACGTTGAACGGTATCATCAAACCAAATTTTTCTTGGTCGTAAGGTGGATATTCCTTTTTCTTTTAATTCGATTTTCTTAATCGGATATTTGGTTACCGTATTGCCTCGAGAAGCACGTCCTTTGATGGCAATATCAGCAAAATCTAAATCCCATTTCAACTTTTTAATACTTCCCACCTGACGAAGTAAAATCGTCACTACTTCTGCTTCTCCATTCGGATTAGCCGAAAAATAAGAAACCATCGAACCGGCTTTTTCCTGTGTTAAATCGTAAAATTTATCTCTCGTGACACCGGAAACATTGAAGCGTTTGATAAATGTGGAACCATTTTTCCCATCGCGATAAATCATATTATAAATCGTTCGCTTATCGTTTTTATCAAAAATGGCAATGTGAATAATATCTTTTCCGATGAATTTTTTGTCATCCACTTTTGTGACCATCATTTTTCCGTCACGCAGAAAAACAATCACATCATCAATATCGGAACAATCGGCGACATATTCGTCCTTTTTGAGTCCAGTTCCAAGGAAACCTTCTTCTTTATTGACATATAATTTGGTGTTTCGCAATACCACTTTTGTGGCTTCAATCGTGTCAAAACTTCGCAATTCGGTTTGACGTTCTTTGCCTTTTCCGTATTTGTCTTTTAATTTTAGGAAGAAATCAATCGCAAAATCAATAATATGATCCAAATGATGTTTCACTTGTTCCATTTCTGCTTCCAACTTCGCAATGGCATCATCTGCTTTATCCGAATCGAAACGTGTAATACGAATCATTGGAATTTGCGTTAATTTCTGCAAATCATCATCATTAATTTCCCGAACAAATGATTTTAAAAACGGCTTAAATCTATCATACATGTAGGTATATAATGATTCTCTGTCTGAATACAATTTAAAATCAATATACATTTCTTCCCGAATGAAGATTTTTTCCAACGTAGAAAAATGCCATTTGTTTTCGAGTTCATCCAATTGAATTTCCAACTCACGTTTCAGCAAATCAACCGTTCGATGAGTTGAAATTTTCAACATATCCGAAACGCCGATAAACAACGGTTTATGGTTTTCAATCACACAACCTAACGGAGCAACTGAAGTTTCGCAAGCGGTGAACGCATACAACGCATCGATGGTTTTATCAGGAGAAACACCCGGCGGAAGATGAATTAGAATTTCAACCTCGGCTGCGGTATTATCTTCAATTTTTTTGACTTTAATTTTTCCTTTTTCGTTGGCTTTCAGAATACTGTCAATCAACGTTCCTGTATTGGTAGAAAACGGAATTTGCGTAATCACCAACGTTTGCTTGTCCAATTGCGAAATTTTTGCTCGCACACGCACACGACCACCACGTAATCCATCATTATAGTTGGAAACATCTGCAATTCCGGCTGTTGGAAAATCGGGAAATAAGGTAAAAGGTTTGTTTTTTAGTATTTTTATCGAACAATCAATCAATTCAATGAAATTATGTGGTAGCACTTTCGTGGATAAACCAACTGCAATTCCTTCTGCACCTTGAGCTAACAACAGTGGAAATTTGACGGGAAGATTGACAGGTTCTGCACGACGACCATCATAGGACATTCCCCATTCGGTAATTTTTGGAGAATACAAAATATCGTGACCCAACTTTGAAATTCGAGCTTCGATGTAACGAGAAGCTGCGGCACTATCTCCGGTTAGGATATTTCCCCAGTTACCTTGCATATCAATGAGCAAATCTTTCTGACCGATTTGCACCATCGCATCACCAATACTCGCATCTCCGTGTGGGTGATACTGCATCGTATGACCAACGATATTCGCCACTTTGTTATAGCGACCGTCATCGAGTTCTTTCATTGAGTGCATAATTCGGCGTTGAACCGGTTTAAAACCATCTTCAATAGCCGGAACCGCACGCTCCAAAATTACATAGGAAGCATAATCGAGAAACCAATCCTTATACATTCCCGTCACTTTGGTGATGGTATCTTCGGGGTTTTCGTCGTTTTCGTAAAAATGTTTGTTACTAAAAACTTTCACGTCGTCAAACCCTTGTTCTTGGCTCGACTCGTTCAGTTCTTCGTTTTCATCGTCTGGGATGATGTTTTCTTCGTCTTCGTTTATCATTTCTTATTCTTTTTGTAGATAGTAGCACAAAGTTTATCGAAGTTTTATAAAACTTCTTTGTTTAGCTTTGTAAAACCAAATAACTCAGTATTTTTTGCCCAACCAATATTAGATTTATTACTCTTTTCCTATACACTACCAAACTGATTAACAGAAGTTTTTCTTTTACGTTAGATATTTTGGTAATTTATTAATTTTTTCTTCAATTCGTTTAAGTCCTTCTGGATAAAATTTTTTAACATAGTATAATTCATCAAATAGTTCTTTAAACTCTATAAGATTTTCAAAATCTGTTCGTTGAATGAAAATATCTAAATTTTGTTCTTCACTACGAAAAATTAACAAATGATAATTGTCTCTTTCTATTTCTGAATAATTTAAATAGTAAATTAAAAAAGTGGATAGAAATTCAGAAGCAATTTTTTCATTTTTAATTAACCATTCTTTTATTTTACTTTTATCTGAAATAATGCTTTTATAAAGAGTTAATTCATTTTTTGCATATTCTTCAAACCTATGAAATTCTGTCGCTTCACTAAGATTTTCATACAATGATGTAAATTTATTTTCTTGCGAATTCATACCGCAAGCACAACCAATATCATCAAAACAAGAGTTTAGTTTGATATTGTTTTCTTTACAACATTTATAATTCTCTTGATTTTTCAATAACCACCATTCTATTTGTGAGATTTGATAAATATTGTTTTTACCAATTGAAGTTAGTTCTTTAATTTCTCTTTGAAACATTTAGATTACTTTTTTTAAGTTGGCTTGAGTTTCAAAAAGCAACGAACTAAAAATTGGCTTATTTATTCGTTTATTCATATATGTATTAAAATCAAAATCAAAATATTTTTTTAAATAATACAACTCACCTTTGAAACTTATTAAATAACTAGTCTCTAAATCTTTTTTTAATCTTTCATTACTGATTTTTGAGATTCCTAATTTCTCAAAATTTTCATTGCAAAAATTAATAATATCTTCTTTCGAAAGTTCTAAATACTCCGTTAAGCTTTCCATTAATATTGGATTTGGATAAATTATCAATTCATCTTGATTATTTAATTCAACCAATTCTATTCCGAAATTATTTTCATTGTCAGCTTCACAAAGAATTCTTTGATGAGCAATATTAAAACCTATAAACATTATGTTTTGAAAAAATTGAACACTTTTTTGTGAGAAATAAGGATTTTCATTTTCATCAATATTCAAATTTTCTCGGATGTTCTTTTTATAATTAATCAAATTAAAAACTGAATCTTTTAATAATTCAACTTCTTTTGAATAATTTTCATACACGTTAGTCCAAGTAAATGAAATGTGGGTTGAATTTTCAGGCTTGTCATTTTCAGACAATAAGATTGAACATTTTTCCTTTAAAATTTTAGAATTTAATTCTAAAAATTTTTCATAAATTTTTTTCCTTTCAATTGTGATGTTCTTTTTTTCAAACTCCTCGATTACAATAAGTCTGTAAGTGTAATAAAAATACATTTCAGGCTTGATAATCGGAAGAACTTCAAAAATATTTTTTTTTACATTTTCTGATAAACTTAAATTAAGCCAATTTTTCTTAAATTGATATCCAAAATCTGTTTTCTGTTTGTTTATTAAATCGTTTATCATAATTGAATTCGTTTCTTTTTGGTAAAATTACTGCAACCACTTAATATCTTTATTGATGTTCTAAAAGTTAACACAAAGTATAATCTGCATTCCTATAACTTTTATAATATATCTTCGTCTTCGTTCATTTATGCTGAATTTATTTTCAGTATATTATTTACTTTCAATCAATCGTTTAAAATCTTCTTTGCTTGGTAAAATGGTTTTGTATTTACTGGCAAAAATTTGTTCGTTTCCTTCCGGTAAAGTATATTCTACCAATAAGTTACTTTTGTTTTGACACAATACAATTCCGATAGTTTTATTTTCGCCTTCCAACCGCATTTCTCTGTCATAATAATTCACATACATTTGCATCTGACCTAAATCTTGATGCTTGAGTTCGCCAATTTTTAAATCGATCAGCACAAAACTTCGCAACACTCTGTTATAAAAAACCAAATCTATTCTGAAATGCTTATCATCAAACGAAATTCTTTGTTGACGAGACACGAATGCAAATCCTTGTCCTAATTCCAACAAAAAATGTTCTAATTTATTAATGATTTCTTGTTCTAATTCTGATTCAGAATACTGATGCAATTCGGGTAAACCAAGAAATTCTAGAATGTATGGATCTTTGATGATGTCTTTTGGCTTTTCAATAATTTGACCTTCTTGAGACAATTTCAAAACACCTTCTTTATCTCTACTCAAAGCTAATCTTGTGTATAATGCTGAATCGTATTGTCGTTTGAGTTCACGAACGCTCCAATTGTTTTTAATCGATTCTATTTCATAAAACTTTCTCTCATTGTTATCATCAATATTTAATAGAAAAATATAATGAGACCACGTGAGAATGAAATTTAATGTTAGGACAGGTTTTTCACTTATCAAAGAAATACTAGACACTGTCTCGGATTTTTGATTTTCTACTTTAGAAATACTAGACACTGTCTCGTAATTTGAATAAACAAAATACAACTTTCTCATATTCTGCAAATTATCTACAGAAAAACCTCGTCCAAACTCCTTCGTCAATTCCTTTGAAAGTTCTTTTAAAACTTGTTTGCCATACGCTGCTCTTTCTTTTCCATTTTGTTCTTCTTCCACAATCATTCTGCCTATTTCAAAATAGGTATAAACCATTGTTGAGTTGATGGTACGAATAACCTGTTGCTGAGCATTTTTTACTAATGCAACAACTTGTTGAAACAGCACTTTATTTTGAATTTCTCCTGACAATAGCAACAATTTTTAAACCACCTTAAACTTTTAAACCTTTAAACTCCTAAACTTTTAATTCTTCTCAATCGTATCCAACTCCACTTTCAAATTATTGATGATAAACTCCTGTCGGTCCGGGGTATTTTTACCCATATAAAACTCCAACAAGGTTTCGATGGAAGTGGCTTTATCCAACATAACCGGATCTAATCGAATGCTTTCACCAATAAAATTCTTGAATTCATCGGGCGAAATTTCTCCTAATCCTTTGAATCGGGTGATTTCCGGTTTTGGTTTTAATTTTTCAATAGCATCTACTCGTTCTTGTTCCGAATAACAATAAATCGTTTCTTTTTTATTTCGAACACGGAACAACGGCGTTTGCAAAATATACAAATGTCCGTCTTTGATTAATTCAGGGAAAAATTGCAGGAAAAACGTAATCAACAACAAACGAATATGCATACCATCCACATCGGCATCGGTGGCAATTACGATGTTGTTATAACGCAAATCTTCCATCGATTCTTCGATATTTAAAGCGGCTTGCAACAAGTTAAATTCTTCGTTTTCATAAACGATTTTTTTTGTCATTCCATAGGAATTCAACGGCTTTCCTCGCAAACTAAACACGGCTTGTGTATTCACATCACGAGATTTGGTAATCGAACCCGAAGCCGAATCTCCCTCCGTGATAAAAAGCGTACTTTCTAAACTTCTAGGATTTTTAGCATCGGTTAAATGTACACGACAATCACGTAATTTTTTATTGTGTAAACTCGCTTTCTTCGCTCTGTCTTTGGCTAATTTTCGAATACCGGAAAGTTCTTTGCGTTCTCGTTCAGCTTGAAGGATTTTTCGCAACAGTAAATCGGCAACTTCCGGGTTTTTATGTAAAAAGTTATCGAGTTTTTTCGAAATGAAATCGTTAATGAAAGTACGAACCGTTGGCCCTTTTGGTCCAATATCTGTAGAACCTAATTTGGTTTTAGTCTGACTCTCAAAAACCGGTTCTTCAACTTTAACTGCAATAGCCGAAACAATTGATTTTCTGATATCTGACGGATCAAAATCTTTTTTGTAAAACTCACGAATGGTTTTCACAATCGATTCACGAAATGCGTTCAAATGCGTTCCTCCTTGCGTGGTATTTTGTCCGTTTACGAATGAATGATATTCTTCGGAGTATTGCGATTTACTGTGTGTAATGGCAATTTCAATATCCTCTCCCGAAAGATGAATGATTGGATAAATCATATCTTCTTCTGTAATATTTTCTTCCAATAAATCTTTTAAACCGTTTTCAGAATAATATTTTTCACCGTTGTAATAAATTGTTAATCCCGTATTGAGGTAACAATAATTTTTGAGCATTTTGATGATGTACTCGTTACGGTATTTGTAGTTTTTGAAAATCGTTTCATCGGCAATAAACGCTACTTTGGTTCCGCGACGTTTGGTTGTTTCTTGAATATCTTCTTCCAACGTTAAATTTCCGGCAGAGAATTCAGCGGCTTTTTGTTGGTTATCACGAACCGATTCTACACGGAAATAATTGGACAAGGCATTTACGGCTTTTGTTCCAACTCCATTCAAACCAACTGATTTTTTAAAGGCTTTGGAATCGTATTTACCTCCGGTATTCATTTTGGAAACTACGTCGACAACTTTTCCTAACGGAATTCCACGACCGTAATCACGAACGGTTACGAGTTTATCTTTGATGGTTACTTCGATGGTTTTTCCGGCACCCATGACATATTCATCGATACAGTTATCTAACGTTTCTTTCAGTAGAATATAGATACCATCATCGGGTGACGAACCATCGCCCAGTTTTCCGATATACATACCGGGTCGCATGCGGATGTGTTCTTTCCAATCGAGGGAACGAATATTGTCTTCGGTGTATTGATTTTGCTCTGACATAGCGGAAATATGGATTTTGTGCTAATATAGCGGATAAAGCAAAATTTTAAAAGGAATATGATTTAAAGTTATTAAGAAACATATTGACAGGGTCACTGTTGTCGGTTGTCTGTTATCTGATAACTGTTTTTTATTGATAGTGATAGAAAATTCCTTTGTCAGCCGGAGTCCAAAAAGCGGCTTTCATATTGGCTTTTTTTAGGGCTTGGTTTGCCCACGTATTACAAGTATAAAACAAGTTGTAGGTTCGATGAGCTTCATAAAAACTGTCATTTTTGCCATAGGTTGTAGCGTCAATAAAAATGGGATTTCCGTTGGTATCATATTGAAAACTAGCTTCGATGAAAGTAATTAATTTTTGATATTGTTCTCTCGAAATTTCAATTTTTACACAATTTTCAGTTTCTTGAATTTGTTTGTAAAAAGTGGTATGCATCGCTGAAGTCCCGAGATTGAAAGCGGCGTTAAATGCAGTACTAAATTTTAAATCTGACCATTCCGGTGTGTCGAGATAAAAACCTTTGTCTCCCCAACCGAAAGCTAGAAATTGATGGGTTGAATCTTTGGATTTTATGTTTTCAAACTTTATTTTCTTCGACCAATCTTTTAAATCGGTTTTGATTGGTAAAACCAAATCAGTGTGCACACCGTTTGATTTGATGTAAATGGTATATTCTTTCGTGTTTTCCGATTGATTTTTATTCACCGGAATAATGGATAAAACAAAGGACGAAATTCCATAAACTAACAAAAGACCAATGATTGCTAGACAAAATTTCAGAATGAATTTAAGTATTTTCATCAACTACTTTTTATTTGGTAAAACTTTAAATGTGGCAAAAGTTACATTTTCCAAATATATAGTAATATACCTTCCAAATTGTTTTTTGTAAATAATTTCAAATTCAACTACGTTATCCTCTAAAATTTTATGATTGAATGGAATTCGCTGATTTGGTTTTCCTTCAAAAAGTATACTTTCAATTTGGGTTAGATTTTTTAATCTAAAGGAAAGTTTTTGTCCATCCACAGCTTGAAGAACGCCTTTATTGTCCAACAATTCAATTCCTTTTTCGGGAAATGGGAAATAATGTAACGGAAGATTTTCAAACCAATCGCGGTTTAATGTTTTGTCGAGCCACTTTCCATCTTCGGGAAAATGTTTCATGAAGAAAATTTGTTCCGGAGTATCAAAATAGAAATCGCTGTATCTTTTACTGAATTTGGATGTACCGGACTCAGCAAAACCTGAACCCCAAGTTGCATCTAGCAAAATCCAACGATTTTCTGCAAATACTGCATTCCACGTGTGATTCAACGGTTTGGATGAAACTCCGATTTGAACGGGAGAAACTCTACCAAAACCTGAAATAGATTGCACTTTTAACCCAACTCTTTCGGCAATTTCGTGGTATAATTCAGTGAAATGTTGGCAGACTCCTTTTCGGCTTCGAAAGGCTTGATTGATTCGTTTTTGCTTTAATTCTTCTACTTTTTTATCGAATTGCTCTTTTGATTCGTATTTAATGACATCGGTGGTTGGATTTTGTGCCAGTTTCATATCATAGGTTACCGAATTGGCAATCCAAACATAAATGGCTCTGGCTTTATCGTAGTCGGTTTTGAAATCGGATTGAATTTTTTCGACTAATTTATCGATGGATGAAAAGGACTTTGGATAGTCGAGTACTTTTTGATCGACTGGATGAATTTCTTGTGCAGTAATTGAGCTAAAAATAAATAGAAATAGGATGGTTATGTTTTTGATAATCATAGGATAGTTGAGTTGAATTTGATATTTAAATTAGCAATTAACGTACCGTAAAAAGTTAGGTTCTTGTTAAAGTTGCGAGTCAATGTCTTTAATTTTATTTTTAATTTTCTCGCAAAGACGCAAAGACGCCAAGTAAAACCTTTGCGACTCTGCGACTTTGCGAGAGTTTTTCACTGAGAAAAAACATTAACTTACGGAGATTGTTGCGGGTTGATGTTTTTATGAAAAACTTTGATAGCACAGAATCTGCCCCCGAATGAAACGGAAAGCATTTTGCAGGCTTGTTGGACATTTTCTTGCCGAAAAAGAGCGACCTTGTGAAGCTCCTTTTTTGGCTTAGAAAATGCCAACAAGACAAAAAATCTTGGAGTGTAAAGCGGGAAATGGCAGCTTAGTAGTTGGGAGTATGGAGTTAGGAGTATGGAGTTTTCGGTATCCGTCTCAGTTTTCAGGAAATAAAAAAACTGCCGAGTTATCAGCAGTTTTGTCTATTTTCTTTTCTCTATTTTCTTTTCTCTTACACATTAAAACGGAAATGCATCACATCGCCATCTTTCACAATGTATTCTTTTCCTTCTACACGAAGTTTTCCAGCTTCTTTTACTTTGGCTTCTGAGCCGAAAGTGGAGTAATCTTCAAAGGCAATTACTTCGGCACGGATGAATCCTTTTTCGAAATCGGTGTGGATTACGCCGGCTGCTTTTGGAGCGGTATCACCAATGTTGATGGTCCACGCACGTACTTCTTTCACTCCGGCAGTGAAATAGGTTTGTAGTTTTAATAATTTGTAGGCTGCACGAATTAAAACGGCAGAACCCGGCTCGGTTAATCCCATATCTTCCAGGAAAACCTGACGTTCTTCGTAGCTTTCTAGTTCGGTAATATCGGCCTCTGCTCCTACTGAAAGAATGATTACTTCGGCTTGTTCGTCTTTTACTAATTCGCGAACTTGGTCAACATATTTATTTCCGTTTACGGCTGAAGCTTCGTCAACATTACAAACATATAAAACCGGTTTTGAAGTGATTAATTGAAATTCTTCCATTAATTCTACTTCGTCTTGGTTTTGCGGAATGATTGTTCGAGCCGATTTTGCTTGTAATAAGGCTTCTCGAATTCGGTCTAACAACGCTTTTTCTACTTGAGCTTCTTTGTTTCCGGTTTTGGCGGCACGATTGGTTTTTTCTAAACGTTTTTCAACCGTTTCTAAATCCTTTAGTTGCAGCTCAATATCGATTGTTTCTTTGTCACGGATTGGGTTTACGTTTCCGTCAACGTGAACAATATTATCGTTATCAAAACAACGCAATACGTGAATAATGGCGTTACATTCTCTGATGTTTCCTAAAAATTGGTTTCCTAAACCTTCGCCTTTACTGGCTCCTTTTACTAATCCGGCTATGTCAACAATATCAACGGTTGCCATTTGAACACGTTCCGGTTTTACCAATTCTTCTAAACGAGCAATTCTCGGATCGGGAACGTTTACCACTCCAATATTAGGTTCGATGGTGCAAAACGGAAAGTTGGCACTTTGTGCTTTTGCATTTGATAAACAATTAAAAAGGGTTGATTTTCCAACATTGGGTAATCCTACAATTCCTGCTTTCATCTTTTAGGTAATGGGTTATTGGTTGTCTGTTTTAGGTTGTCTGTTATCTGTTTTTCTGTTATCAGACGACTGAAAACTGACAACTGACAACAGAATACTGTCTAAAAACGGGTGCAAATATAGTTTATAATATTGAAAGATTAAAACTTATCGATCGGACGAGTGTGAATTGTGTAAACCTTAACGAAAATTGTGTAATGGCTTGTCATAATTGAGATTGTACCTTTACAGTATTAATCAATTAAATAGTTTAACCATGAAATTAGTAGCAATAATAGCATTTGTTTTCACATTTTCATTGAGCCAAGCTCAGAATAAAAATGTAGTTGACGAAACTAAGAAAACAATAATCACCGTTAACGACGGCGAGAAAGAAACAAAAACGGTTAAGAATGAAAATACCAGAGAGGTTCAAATGATTGAATTAGATGGTAAGAAAGATGCAACGGTTAATAGAGATGTAAAACCTTCTCCAACAATTGTTGAACAATCAACTGAAATTATAAATCCTGATGGAAGTGTGAGAATTGTAGATGTTGATCGTACAAATTATTACACGTTAAACGGACAAAAATATAAAGTAGAACTTGATGCTCAAGGTTATTCATTACTTTCTGAAAACAATAAGAATATAGGAAAAATCAGAAAAACTACTACTAACAGTTTCATTTTTGCAGGAAAAAATAAAACGGCAATTGCCTATTTTGATACCAATGGAAACTTAGTATTAGAATCGTATGATCCAAAAACAGATACGGTTACTTTTGAGACTTACACAGTTTTGAAAAAATAATTTAACCCTAAGTTTCTTTTAGAATCCTGAGTTTCGGCTCAGGATTTTTTTATTTATTGAAATTAAGGTTCAAAATTCAATGGTAACATATCACCAAAACGTTTCTTTGAAATTTCACCCGAAAAATCAATTTGATCAATATGTGTATGATTGCCGAATGCATCAACATAAAATTCGGCTGTTTTAAAAATAATTTTGGATTGTTCTTTGTTGTTATACAACATATTGAAACTTCTGTAGAATTTTTGAGTTGTTAACGAATTTGTTGTGATTTGCCTTCCATTTACTTTAACCAGTTTCATGTTTTTATCATCCGAGATTTCAAAATGTAAATTGGCATCGGTTGGAAAACTTCCGTCAAATAAAAGAAATTCTTTCTTTCCCCATTTTTTTTCGATTAAATTTTTAAAAAAATGCTTGGAAGAACCTAAATAAGAGGTATTTCTGTTCTTTTCATACGATTTGTTGACTTCTTCAATTTCTTTAAAAAAAGATGTCACTGCAAAATAACTACCTCGCAGATAGTCATTTGACAATGTTCTTTTATTGTATGCAACATAAAAATCAACTAAATCAACTTCAATGATATAGCCTAAATAATTATTTCTAACTTTTATTTTTTCATCGGCAAACGCAGTTAATTTGAATTCTTTAGAAGTGTATGAAAACTGAATGGCATCTTCGTTTAGAATTACGCAATTTTTACCGCCTTTGGTTTTTCCTAAAAATTGTTCTCTAAAAACTTTCAACATTTCTTTTCGAGAAAATGGAATAGGTTCCAAAACTACTTCCTTCAAAGCAAATGAACTTGGCTCAAGTTTCAGCTCGATTGGTGATTGAATGGTGTTTAAATAAACCGACTCATATCCAATATAACTAATTACTAACGTTGCGTTTGGTAAGGATTGTACATTCAATTCAAAAAAACCATTATTATCAGTGGTGGTTCCTATCGTAGTTCCGTCAAAATAAACAGAAACACCGTAAAGAGGAGAATTATTTTCATCAACAATTTTTCCATTAATTGTTTGAGCCATTATTTGACTCAAACACAAAAACATCATTAAGGTCATCAATTTTACTTTCATAGCTTAAATTCGTTCGTTTTTGAATAATGGATGTGGTTTTCGTTTTGTTCTTTTAGATCCAAAGAAAATGGAGTAAATAACAGGCAACGTAAAAATAATTGAAAAAACAAAAATAATTTCGTTAGAAGTAAACCAAAAATGAGTTACCGTAGCTAAATGAAGTGGTGAATTTGATTCGTTTAAAAGAATTTTTACTTTCTCATTAACTTCAAATCCATTTGTTACAGACCAAGCCGGATTGGTAATAATAACTTTTTGATTGTTTAGATTATATTCTATCGTTGGTACAATCACTCTTTTATAACCAGCTACGTAATTTGAGCCATTTCTACCTTTATTATAATATTTTTGATTTACATAATCAATTGCAATTATATTTCCATCCACCTTTTTGTGTGAAAGATAAATGATTGATTTGTATGAAAAAAACAAAATCAATACTCCAGACATCGTAAGTAAAAATATTCTGAGCATAGTAAAAAAAACCTCAAGAATTCTTGAGGTTAAAATGTGTTTTATTCGTTATGTAAAAATGCTTGCCTGTTCAAAAGTGTTTCTTCACTTTCCACATGATTATCATCCGGAACACAACAATCTACCGGACAAACGGCAGCACATTGAGGCTCTTCGTGAAAACCTTTACATTCGGTACATTTTCCAGGAACGATGTAGTAAATATCGTCAGAAATTGGGGTTTGAGCGGCTTCGGCATCAATTTCGGTTCCATCGGGCAAAATTACTTTTCCGCTCAATTTGGTTCCGTCTTTATAACGCCAATCGTCTGCTCCTTCATAAATTGCTGTATTTGGACATTCGGGTTCACAAGCTCCGCAATTAATACATTCGTCTGTTATAATGATAGCCATTTTTTCTTTGATTAAAATTTAAAGATAAGAAATACTATTAACTTTCAACAATTGAGTTTTGTCAACTTTCAATTTCTTATTTTTGTGCAAAATTACAATCAAAAGACGTTATAAACAAGTATCAAATGTTACAAAAAAATAAAATTTCGAGTTTTGTTGAATTAGGAAAGTTTTTGGCTCAGTTTTCATTGGATAATTCCCAGCGAAATCATGAGGTTCAACACAATGACCGCTTTTTTGATTCATTTGAAACATTGTTGGCTTTGTCACAATCACATAACGGTTGGTTTACACAAGAACAGGTTTATTTTGCTGCGAATTCTTGGGCAGAAGCTTTGACGGATGAAAATTTATCAAAATGGCTTTCTAACTATGATTTTTCAAAAGTTCAACCCAAAACAATCGGATTAATTTTAGCCGGAAATATTCCGCTAGTGGGTTTTCATGATTTTTTGTCAGTGTTGATTTCAGGACACAATGTTTTGGTAAAGACTTCATCCAACGATCAACATCTAATTAAATTTTTAGCCAATTATTTGATTGCTGTTGATGAAAGTTTGGAAGAAAGAATCAAATTTACAGATGGAAAATTAGAAAATTTTGATGCTGTAATTGCCACCGGAAGTAACAATACTGCTCGTTATTTTGAGTATTATTTCAAGAACAAACCCTCTATTATTCGTAAAAATAGAAATTCCGTTGCGATTTTGAATGGAAACGAATCACATGAAGATTTAGTTAGTTTAGGTGAAGATATTTTCCGTTATTTTGGTTTAGGATGCAGAAATGTTTCCAAACTATTTGTTCCAAAAGGATATAATTTTGATACTTTTTTCAAAGCCATTTTTGAATACCAAGATGTGATTCATTATGAAAAATATTCCAATAACTATGACTACAACAAAGCCGTTTTTTTAATGAGTAACTTCAAATTATTAGATAACGGATTTTTAACTTTAAAAGAAGATCAAAGCTACTCCTCGCCTATTTCTTCTGTTTTTTATGAAAATTATGAGTCCTTATCAGATTTGAAAAAACGCTTAGAAAATGATAAAGATCAAATTCAGTGTATCGTTTCCAATGGTCTAACGGAGAACAGCATCAAATTCGGACAAACACAAAAGCCACAACTTTGGGATTATGCAGATAATGTTGATACGTTGGAATTTTTGATTTCGGTTTAAAGTTTTCTTTTCAACTACAACGTTTTTGTTAATAACCTATAATAAAAACCGCTTTCAAAAATCGGTCTTTTCACTATGAATTTCAGAAATTTGCAATTCAATTTTTTGAAACCAAACTTCTATAATGAAAAAACATAACTATAGTGCAGGACCTTGCATTCTACCACAAGAGGTATTTGAAAAATCGGCTCAAGCCATTTTAAATTTTAATAATTCAGGTTTATCGATATTAGAAATTTCGCACCGTAGCAAAGATTTTGTTGCCGTTATGGATGAAGCAAGAGCTTTAGCTTTAGAACTTTTAGGATTAGAAGGAAAAGGGTATCAAGCGTTGTTTTTACACGGCGGAGCGAGTTTAGAATTTTTAATGATTCCGTACAACTTGATGAAAGTGAATGGAAAAGCAGCTTATTTAGACACCGGAACTTGGGCAAATTCTGCCATCAAAGAAGCTAAACATTTTGGTGAAACAGTAGTTGTTGCTTCGTCAAAAGCTGAAAATTACAATCATATTCCAAAAGGTTATACCGTTCCATCGGATGCTGATTATTTTCACTGTACATCTAATAACACCATTTTTGGAACACAAATAAAAGAATTTCCAAATCTCGAAATTCCAATGGTTTGTGATATGAGTTCTGATATTTTCTCACGTAAATTAGATTTTTCAAAATTTGATTTAATTTATGCCGGAGCTCAAAAAAACATGGGTCCAGCCGGAACAACTTTGGTGGTTGTAAAAGAAGAAATCTTAGGAAAATCAGGTCGTATAATTCCAAATATGTTAGATTACGTTCAACATATTGAAAAAGAAAGTATGTATAATACACCGGCCGTTTTCCCGGTTTATGCATCACTTTTAACCTTACAATGGTTGAAAAATTTAGGTGGAATTACCGCCATTGAAAAAGCAAATGAAGCGAAAGCAAATTTATTATATACCGAAATCGACCGAAATCCATTGTTCAAAGGAACTGCCGTTGCCGAATTTAGAAGCAATATGAATGCAACATTTTTATTGAATGATGAAGCCCACGCTCCTGCTTTTGATAAACTTTGGAAAGATGCCGGAATTTCAGGATTACCTGGCCATCGTTCGGTGGGCGGATACAGAGCTTCGATGTACAATGCTATGCCATTGGAAAGCGTTCAGGTTTTAGTGTCTGTAATGCAAGAATTAGAGAAAGTAGTTTAATTATGCATTTCGATTTCAAAGAAGAGTATATTTTAGAAAATGATGTAGTACGTTTACAACCATTACAAGCAACTGATTATGAAAAATTAATTGGGTTTTCTATTAATGAACCGGAACTTTGGAGTTTCAATGCAAATGGACCTGATTGTCCTGAAAATTTAAAAAAATACATTGATAAAGCATTATCACAAAAAGAAAGACAACTAGAATATCCTTTTGTTGTTTTTGATAAAGTAAGGAATAAAATAGCAGGAAGTACTCGCTTTTATAACATAAACTTAGAAGCAAAACATTTAGAAATTGGTTTTACTTGGTACGGAAAAGAATTTCAAGGAACTGCATTAAACAAAAATTGTAAATTTTTACTTTTAGAATTCGCTTTCGAAAAGATGCAAATGGAAAGAGTTGGATTTAGAGCCAATAATTTAAATATACGAAGCATCAATGCAATGAAAAGCATAGGTTGTATCCAAGAAGGAATTTTGAGAAATTTTAGTACTGATTCAAAAGGAGAACGAATCGATGCAATAGTATTAAGTATTATAAAAAATGAATGGTTTGATAACGTCAAACAAAACTTAAAAAATAGGATATAAAATAATTAATTGAGTTTTCACCCTTTTAAACTCATAAACATTTAAACTCATAAACAAATTATGAAAGTACTAGCCAATGACGGAATTTCTCCAAGCGGAATTAAAGCCCTAGAAAAAGGAGGATTTGAAGTAATAACAACAAAAGTTGCCCAAGAACAAGTGGTTAACTTTATCAATGCAAATCAAGTAAGCGTAATTTTGGTGCGAAGTGCAACAAAAGTTCGCCAAGATATCATCGATAATTGTCCAAGTCTAAAAATCATCGGTCGTGGTGGTGTGGGTATGGATAATATTGATGTTACGTATGCTCGCGAAAAAGGAATTCATGTTATTAATACTCCTGCATCATCCTCTGAATCGGTAGCCGAATTAGTTTTTGCTCATTTGTTTTCGGGTGTTCGTTTTCTGCATGATGCCAATAGAAATATGCCATTGGAAGGCGATACCAATTTTGAAGGTTTGAAAAAAGCCTACGCAAACGGAATTGAATTACGTGGAAAAACCCTTGGAATCATCGGTTTCGGTAGAATTGGTCAAGCAGTTGCAAAAATGGCTCTCGGTTTAGGAATGAAAGTTATTGCTTCTGATAAATATGTTGGCGAAGCAGTAATTCGAGTTGATTTTTATAATGGTCAGTTTATCAATGTTGATATTGTAACGGAACCAATGGAAGATTTATTAAAACATTCTGACTTTGTTACACTACACGTACCAGCTCAAGATGGCTACGTAATTGGTCGCGAAGAATTAAACATCATGAAAGATCATGTTGGAATTGTTAATGCCGCTCGTGGTGGTGTTATTGATGAAGTTGCTTTAATCGAAGCATTAGATGAAGGAAAAGTATTATTTGCCGGTTTGGATGTTTTTGAAAATGAACCAACTCCGGAAATAAAAATATTAATGCATCCTAATATTTCGCTAACTCCTCATATTGGTGCTGCGACTTTAGAAGCTCAAGACAGAATTGGAACAGAATTGGCGGAACAAATTATTAGCCTGTTGAAAACAGAAAAATAATACTGATTTATAAAAAGTTGTGAATTTATTCTCTAACTTCGTATAAATAATTTTAAAAGCCAAAAGTATGTTAGATCAATTAACACAATTAGTTCAACAATTCGGAGACCAAGCAGTAGTGAAAAACAATGCTGTTCCTAACGAATTGAATGATAAAGTAATGAAAGAAACCGGAAGTTCGCTGCTTTCAGGATTGCAAAAAATGGCATCCGAAGGAAAACTCGAACAATTAGCCGGACTTTTTCAAGGTAATAATGCCAGTTCATCCTCAAATCCTGTGGTTAAACAACTTATTGAACAAGTTTCAGGAAATTTAGGACAAAAAGTTGGTTTAGACAGTACTGCTGCCAATGGTGTAGCTGCGAGTATGATTCCACAAATATTAGGTTCATTAATAGGAAAAGCAAAAAATCCGAATGAAAAAGGATTTGATGTTGCAGATTTAGTTAAAGCAATTTCAGGCGGTTCGGGCAATTCCAACCTAATGGATATGATTACTAAATATGGTGGTCAATTTGGTCTCGATCAAAATGGAGACGGCAAAGTTGATATGCAAGATGCGATGGCTGCGGCTAATAAAAAAGGTGGCTTTGGTGGACTATTAGGAAAATTGTTTGGTAAATAATTTAGCCCAAAAAATAAAAATTTAAAACCACTTCTTTCGGAGTGGTTTTTTGTTAAATAAAACTAATTGAGTATATAAATCATTGATTTTTTGTACTTTTATAATATGAAAAACGGAGTTATTATATTCTTCTTATGTTATTTAATTTACGCTTGTTCGAGTGGTAAACAAGTTTCTTCTACTTCTCAAAATGAAATAGCATCTACAACTTCTGATACAGTGAGAATAGCCAATGACGAGTTGGAATATGAAATAATCATTATTGAGCCCGGCTTTAATTCTTGGTTGTTAAGTCGTGCCATGCCAAGAAATTTTCATTCTCAAACCTACATGGAATCAAGAAATCGTATTTGGGTGATTGAATATAACAATAGAGTAATGCAACCACAGCGTTTTAATCCAAATCTATATGAAATGCAAATTGATTACCGAAATGGTATTGATTATGGTTACGAAGTAAACTATATGCTTTTTAATTATTTGGTCTATTTTCAACAAACATACAAACAACAACTTGGCGGATTTTCGGCCAGAATCTAATTTTATATGTTGCAAAAATTTCTGTATATCATTATTTCCTTTCTACTCGGAATGTTTTTTGTCATCTTAGGAGCATTTTTCAAAATAACACATTTTTCAAATGGAAATTTATTCTTGCTTTTAGGAATGCTATTTAAATCTTTAGCTTTAATTTTGTTGATTATAAAAATCGTTAAACAGCCTAAAAAAGAAAAAATTTAAAATTCTGTTTTCTTTGAAAATTTCCCGAAATCTATGAAAAAATTAAAAGCCCGTTGGGGTGTTACGTCTAACTTTCAACTCGTAGTCATTTTTATTGTTTTTGCTATTACCGGTTCGGTTTCGGCCTATTTATCAAAACCTTTTACAAATTATATTGGTCTTACCGGTGAAAATTTAGGTTGGTTTTATTTGCCCATTCGATTAATTGCAATTTTTCCAATTTATCAGGTTTTATTGGTTTTATTTGGATTTATTTTCGGGCAATTTGAATTCTTTTGGGCATTCGAAAAGAAAATGCTTCGCAGTATGAAATTAGGGTTTATCGCCAATTGGTTTGAGAAGAAAGTAGCAGAATAGTTTATACAAAAAAACCGCTCAAAATTTTAAGCGGCTTTTATAAGTTCTTTCAAAAATTATTCTTTTTTTATTATGTATTTGTAAATCCAAGTAATTGTAAAAGTTGGAATAAAATCAAGTCCAGGCATTAATTCTTCAATAAATACCAAAACCCCACTTACCGCTCCAACAGTTCCTTTATACATTCTAAGCATAATTAAACCTGCAATTGGAGCCCAAATTACATCTGATAAAGCTCCAAAAAAAGGAACTAAATAGGACATCATTCCAATCCCATCAAAAATAAGACTTAAAGCTAAATCTCTCGATTTTGTATCTTTAACTGATTGAACAGCAACTTCTTTTGTCATAGTTTAAAATTAAATAATCTATAATAATAACGACAAAAGTAATGCCAAATTATTTTTCCTTCTTCATTAAATTAAAAAAGTCATTTCTATTTTCTTTCTCTTTGAAAATTCCGCCATATTGAATGGTTGAAGTATAGCTCGAACTGTCTTTAATTCCGCGACTTGACACACATAAATGTTCGGCTTCCACCACAACTATCACATCTTCTGTGTTTAAGACAGATTTCAATTCATTAAAAATTTGCATTATCATTCGTTCCTGAACCTGTGGTCGTCGGGCAAAATAATCAACAATTCGATTTAATTTGGATAAACCAATCACTTTTCCATTAGAAACATAACCAATATGAGCTTTACCAATGATTGGTAAAAAATGATGTTCACAAGTAGAATTGAAACTAATATTCGCCTCAACTAGCATTTTGTCATAATGATAACTATTTTCAAACACAGAAATCTTCGGTTTATTGACTGGATTTAATCCGCTAAAAATTTCTTGAATAAACATTTTTGCCACTCGATGTGGTGTTCCACGCAAACTATCATCGGTCATATCTAAACCCATTTCTTCCATAATTAAATGAAAATGTTTTTCGATGGTGGCCATTTTTTCTGAATCAGATTTGTCAAAAGCATCAGGTCTCAAAGGAGTTTCTGCCGAAGTCATCTGATGTTCATCGCCCAAAAGTTCAAATAATTCTTTTTCAATGTGGTTATTCATAGCATTTTTTATTTTGAGTCAATAGTATTTTTTAATGATTTGTGATTAAAACTTTGGGCAATTAATCTTTCAATTTATCCTTAAAGTTCTTTTTCAACTTATCAATTTTGGGTGTGATGACATAACTACAATACGATTGCGTTTTGTTTAAATTGTAATAATTCTGATGATAATCTTCCGCTTCATAAAAAATAGAAGCTGCCGAAACTCTTGTCACAATTGGGTTTTTAAATGTTTTTTCACTCGTCATTAAACTAATGTAGTCTTGAGTCAATTGCTTTTGATCATCGTTGTAATAAAAAACTTCGCTACGGTATTGCGTTCCTACATCATTTCCCTGACGGTTTAAAGTCGTTGGATCGTGAGTGGCAAAAAAGATTTCCAACAATTCACCAAATGAAACAATTTTTGGATCAAACGTAATTTGAATGGCTTCGGCATGACCGGTCATTCCTGTTCCAATATCTTTATAAGTTGGATTTTTTGTTGTCCCTCCTATGTAGCCTGAAACTACTTTTTTTACACCTTCAATTTCCAAAAAAACTGCCTCTGTACACCAAAAACATCCACCGGCAAAAGTGGCTAATTCTAATCCTTTTTCTACATTCATCTTTACTGGTTGTTTATTTTCTAAAAAAGCACTTTTTCTTTCTTGTGATTGACAAGATAAAGTTGAAAAGGCTAATAGTATTAAAATTAATTTTTTCATAGCTAATTTTTGTTTAACAAATATACCACAATATTAAACAAAACTACATCTTTAACGTAATTTTATTATTTATGATACGATAAATAGAACTGATACGGTTTCAAAATCTTTAAAATCTTTGTTACTTTGTAAAAATAGTTTCAGATGATACAAGCAAAAGGAATTCATAAATATTTTGATCAACTACATGTTTTAAAAGGTGTTGATTTAGCAATTAATAAAGGAGAAGTTGTATCGATTGTAGGTGCATCCGGTGCCGGAAAAACAACGCTTCTTCAAATTTTAGGAACTTTAGAAAAACCTTCAAAAGAAAGCGGAACTTCCTTAGTGATTAATGGTGAATCAGTTTTGGATATGAATGACAAGCAGTTATCAAAATTCAGAAACCAAAAACTGGGATTTATTTTTCAGTTTCATCAATTATTGCCTGAATTTACTGCGTTAGAAAATGTTTGTATTCCGGCTTTTATTGCTGGAAAATCAAAACCCGAGGCTGAAGAAGAAGCGAAAAGATTACTCAATTATTTAGGATTATCGCATCGGATGGATCACAAACCGGGCGAACTTTCGGGAGGTGAACAACAACGCGTGGCGGTTGCGAGAGCTTTAATTAACAAACCGGCTGTGATTTTTGCCGATGAACCTTCGGGAAACTTAGATACCACTTCTGCCGAAAATTTACACGAATTATTTTTTAAATTGCGAGATGAATTCGGACAAACGTTTGTAATTGTTACGCACAATGAAACCTTAGCGAACATGGCCGACAGAAAATTAATTATGAAAGATGGTTTATTTGACCAAAATTCGGGTTGGATTGATTTTTCATCCTTACCAAATGCAACTGTTTAATGAATCAAGCGGAATTAAAAGAATTTTTAGACGAAAAAGTTCAACTTTACAACCATCCAAATTTTATTGAAAGCGATCCAATTCAGATTCCGCATCTTTATACTTTAAAAGAAGATATTGAAATTGCCGGATTTTTGGCTGCCACCATTTCGTGGGGAAATCGCAAAATGATAATCAATAACAGTAAAAAATTAATGTCCAAATTGGGAAATTCTCCTCATGATTTCGTGATAAATCATAACGAAAGTGATTTGGAAAAATTAAACGATTTTGTTCACCGCACGTTCAATGGAACAGATTGTATTTCCTTTATCAAAGCACTGAAAAACATTTATCAAAATCACAATGGCTTGGAAAGTGTTTTTAGTAAAAACATCAAAAACAACACATTACAACAAAATATTTCCATTTTCAAATCCGTATTTTTTGAAATTGAACATAACTATCGAACCCAAAAACATGTTTCTGATCCAATGAATAATTCGGCCGCAAAACGAATCAATATGTTTTTGAGATGGATGGTAAGAAACGACAATGCAGGAGTTGATTTAGGTATTTGGAACTCCATTTCACCATCGCAACTTTCGTGTCCGCTCGATGTTCATTCCGGAAATGTAGCTCGAAAATTAGGTTTGCTTACGCGAAAGCAAAACGACGCAAAAGCACTTTTTGAGTTAGATTCCAACTTACAAAATTTAGACAAAAGTGATCCTGTAAAATATGATTTTGCTCTCTTTGGATTAGGTGTTTTTGAAGGATTTTAATCTGTTTTAGGCATTGATTTAAAATTCCGTACCTTTGCAAAAATTATCTTTTTTATGTCTACTTTTCTGGATTTTGATTTACCTAAATCATTGCAAAAAGCAATTGATGAACTAGGTTTTACGAACCCTACTCCTATTCAAATTAAATCGATGCCGGTTATTTTATCCGGTCGCGATATGATGGGAATTGCTCAAACCGGAACCGGAAAGACTTTTGCTTACTTATTACCGATTTTAAAACATTGGAAATTTCAAAATACCCACACACCACGTGTTTTGATTTTAGTTCCAACTCGTGAATTAGTGGTTCAAGTTGCTGAAGAAGTCGTAAAATTGACCCAATATATGTCCGTTCGAACCTTAGGTGTTTATGGCGGTGTGAACATCAACACACAAAAAACAGCGGTTTACCAAGGTGTGGATATTTTAGTGGGAACACCAGGACGTGTAATGGATTTGGCTTTGGATAATGTAATTCGTTTTGATGAAATTCAGAAATTAGTGATTGATGAATTTGATGAAATGCTAAACTTAGGTTTCCGTTTTCAGGTTACTTCCATCCTAACGATGTTAAAATCAAAAAGACAAAATATTCTTTTTTCGGCTACGATGACGGATGAAGTGGATGATATGTTGGATGAATATTTTGATTTTCCGGTTGAAGTTTCGTTGGCTCCATCGGGAACTCCTTTAGAACAAATTACGCAAATTGGTTATAAAGTACCGAATTTTCTAACCAAATTAAATTTACTAAAAGAACTTCTACAATCCGATGAAAGTATGTCGCGATTGCTGATTTTCATCAACAATAAAAAAACTGCTGATTTAGTTTCTGTCGCTTTGGAAGAAGAATTTCCGGATCAATTTGGTTTAATTCACTCAAACAAATCGCAAAATTATCGTTTGAATACGATGGCTTCGTTTCAAGCAGGAGAAATACGAGGAATTGTAACAACAGATGTGATGGCTCGTGGTTTGGACATTTCCGATATTACGCATGTTGTCAATATGGAATTCCCTGAAGTTCCGGAACAATATGTACACAGAATTGGTCGAACCGGTCGTGCCGATAAAACCGGTGTCGCTGTGAGTTTTGTGAGTCCGAGAGAAGAAGAAATTCAAATTGAAGCCGAAATTTTAATGGAAAAGGAAATTGAATTTTTACCACTTCCTAACATCGAAATTGAAGAAAAAGTACTTGAATTCGAAAAAGAAAAAAGAAAAATGAAAGTGCTTTTGAAACGTCCAAAGAAAGAAGGTGGCGAAGCATTTCACGATAAAAAAGATAAAAATAAAAAAGTAAATCTTGGTGGTCCCGGAAAACGAACTCCGAGAAAAACCGAATCCAGAAACAGAGGTGTAGAACGAAAAAGAGATGAAAAAAGGAAGAAAAAATAAGTCTTTTTCCCATCCAAACCTTTCGCTTTTGATTAACACTTTCAATTTGTGCTATTAAAATATAAAAGCTATCTTTGACAAACTTTCAATTAATGCAGTTTAAACATCCTGAAATTCTGTATTTCCTCTTTTTATTGGTGTTGCCAATTTTAGTCCATTTATTTCAACTCAGACGATTTAAAAAGGAATATTTCACCAATGTAAAATTCCTGAAAGAACTTTCCATTCAAACCCGAAAAAGCTCTCAACTTAAAAAATGGTTGTTGTTATTAACACGATTGTTACTTTTAACAGCGTTGATTTTTACTTTTGCCCAACCTTTTTTTAAAGCCAAAGACAGTAAAGGCGTTACGAATGAATTATACCTAGTTGTAGACAATTCGTTTAGCATGCAAGCCAAAGGAAAACAAGGCGAATTACTCAAAAGAGCTGTTCAGGAATTATTAGAAAACACACCAGAAAACACAACTTTTTCGCTGCTTACCAATGATGATGTATATTGGAATACGGATATTAAATCGATTCAAAAAGAATTGATGAATTTGGATTACAGTGCCACAAGTTTTCAATTAGATCAGAGTTTAACGAAAATTAAATCGAGAAAAACGCCTTTTAATAAAGATGTTATGGTGATTACTGACGCTATCAATTTGCAAGCAAATCAGTTAAAACCAATTGATGAAACGATTAATCCTATTTTCATACTACCAAAATCGGAACAAAAAAATAATGTGTCGGTTGATAGTGTTTATCTTCAACAAACCTTGGATAATTTTTATGAAATTGGTGTAAAATTAAAATCGTTTGGACAATCTGAACAAGAAATCCCCGTAGCTATCTACAACCAAAAACAACTGATTGCCAAAACACAAGTAAAGTTCAATCAATCAGAAAAAGATCTGTTTTTCACCATTCCAAAAGCTGATTTCAATGGTTATGTTTTTATAGACGAACCAGGATTGAATTATGACAATTATTATTATTTCAGCATTTCTAAACCGGAAAAAGCGAATGTTTTAGCCATTGGTAATCCGGATAAAAATCAATTTCTGACTAAAATTTATACTGAGAATGAATTTGTCTTTTCTCAATTTGAGTTAAAATCGTTGGATTACAATGTATTGGATAAACAAGATGCGATTATTATCAATGAAATAACAGAAATTCCACAAGCTCTTCAAACCACATTAAAAGCGTTTTATGATAAAGGCGGAAATATTATTTTTATTCCTTCAGAAGAAAACAATGTGGCGAATATAAACAGTTTGCTTAGAAATTTTGGAACATTTTCTGTAAATGAATTACTTAAAAAAGAAGCACAAATTACTACCATTTCATTTTCTCATCCACTTTATAATGGTGTTTTTGAAAAGAAAGTTGCGAATTTTCAATATCCAAATACTAAAACAAATTTCGCTTTAAAAAGTGCTTATCCTTCTATTTTGATGTATGAAGATCAAAGTCCATTTTTAACGATAGTTTCCAATTCGTTGGGTAGTTTTTATGTTTTTTCGGCACCAATCAACAAGGATAATTCTAATTTTAAAAATTCTCCTTTAATTGTTCCCACTTTTTACAACATGGCTTTTCAAAGTGCAAAATCAGGAATCAATGCGTTAACGGTTGGCACATCTTCGCCAATCACTATTGACCAACTTTTGGCAAAAGATGAAATTATTTCTGTGGTTTCGGTTACTGATGAGAAGAGTGAAAAATTTATTCCGCAACAACAAATTCTGAATAATAAAGTAAAACTTACCTTTTCGGAAAGTCCAAGTCAAGCCGGAAATTACAATGCTTTAAAAGACAATACAATTATAAAAAATATAAGTTTTAATTATTCCCGAACCGAAAGTGATTTGCGTTTGGACAATTCAAATTTATTAGAATCTTACGAAAACGGTAATTCAATTGAATCTGTTTTTGATGCTTTGCAAACCAACCGAACTGACAATACGATTTGGAAATGGTTTGTGATCCTTGCGTTATTATTTGTGGTACTGGAAATACTCATTCAAAAATTTGTGAAATGAATTTAATCATCCGAAATGCAACTATCATCGATCCAAACGGTGTGCATCACAACCAAAAAACCGACCTGAAAATTGTGGGCAAAACCATTGAAAAAATTGGTTTGAACTTACCCTCTGAAAAAGATTTTGAAGAAATTAGTTTAGAAAATCTACACATATCCAAAGGATGGTTTGAAAGCTCAGTTTCCCTTGGCGAACCTGGTTTTGAAGACCGTGAAACCATTGCTAACGGATTATCGGTGGCGGCAAAAAGCGGTTTTACAACTATTGCTTTGCAACCTAACTCGTTTCCGGTGATTGATAATCAGTCGCAAGTTCGATTTGTAAAGGAAAAAGCCAGAGATAACGCAGTAAATTTATTTCCAATTGGAGCGTTAACCAAAAGTTCTGAAGGAAATGATTTAGCTGAATTATTTGACATGAAAAATGCCGGAGCAGTTGCTTTTGGTGATTATGGAAAAAATATTGCCAATGCCAATTTGCTCAAAATCGGATTGCAATATGTGCAAGATTTTGATGGGTTAGTCATTGCTTTTTCGCAAGATGAAAAAATAAAAGGAAATGGTGTAGCTCACGAAGGTGCCGTTTCCACTCGTTTAGGATTAAAAGGAATCCCAACTTTAGCAGAAGAATTAGTGATTGCCCGAAATTTATTTTTATTAGAATATACGGGAGGTAAATTACATATTCCAACGATTTCTACTGCAAAATCCGTGGAATTAATAAAAGAGGCAAAAGCCAAAGGTTTACAAGTTTCGTGCAGTGTAGCGGTTCATCATTTGGTTTTAACGGATGAAAAATTAAGTGAATTTGACACACGTTTGAAAGTGAGTCCACCCTTGCGAGATGAAAAAACCAGAAAAGCATTAGTGCAAGGTGTTTTAGACGGAACGATTGATATGATTACTTCCGACCATAATCCGATTGATATTGAGCATAAAAAAATGGAGTATGATTTGGCCAAAAACGGAACCATTGGCTTAGAAAGTGCTTTTGGAGCTTTATTAAATGTACTTCCCATGGATGTGATTATTTCTAAATTAACCAATGGAAAAGGAACTTTTGGCATCGAAAATTCTTCCATAACAGAAGGTTCATCTGTAGATTTAACTTTTTTTAATCCTACATCAGAATGGACTTTTACGAAAGAAAATATTCTTTCAAAATCAAAAAATTCAGCCTTTTTAGGCGAAAAAATGATTGGAAAAGTATACGGAATTTATAATAATGGTAAATTAGTTTTAAATAATGGAACAAAATAAAAATGCTGCAATTGTAGCCTACTTAACGATTATTGGATCTGTAATCGCAATTTTTATGAATAGTGAAAACAAAAGTTCGTTTGCCAGTTTTCACATCAGACAAGCATTGGGAATATTTTTAACCTTTTTTGCTTTAGGATATCCGATTGGTTATTTTGATAGTTGGATGATCTCCTTCGCTTTTTATATTTTCTTTTTTATTTTATGGATTTTCGGATTTATGGGAGCCTTGAATAATGAAGAGAAAAAAGTTCCATTGTTGGGTGATTTTTACCAAAATATATTTAAAAGCCTATAATTATGTCGTTACAGTATTTAATTCGAGAGCCAAAAACAATTCAAGAAAAAAATCCTTTATTACTTTTATTGCACGGTTATGGCAGTAATAAAGAAGATTTATTTTCATTTGCATCGGAACTTCCGGAGCAATATTATGTGATTTCGGTGCAAGCTCCGCATGATTTAATGTATGGAAGCTATGCTTGGTATGCGATCAATTTTGATGCAGATGATACTAAGTTTTCCGATATAAATCAAGCCAAACAATCTAGGGATTTAATCGTTGATTTTATAGATGAATTAGTTGCAAAATTTCCGATTGATAAGGAGAATATCACTTTAATCGGATTCAGTCAAGGTGCAATTTTGAGCTACGCTATCGCTCTCTCCTATCCTGAAAAAGTTTCAAAAATTGTAGCGATGAGTGGTTATTTGAATACCGAAATGGCGAAGGATAATTTTGAAAAAAATAACTTCTCAAACTTAAAAATATTTGCTTCACACGGAACAGTTGATCAAGTAATTCCGGTGGATTGGGCAAGAAAAACAAGTCCGGTTTTAGAAAAATTAGGAATTAAATTTGTGTATAAAGAATATCCTGTTGGTCACGGTGTTGCTCCACAAAATTTTTATGATTTTAGAAATTGGCTTGGAGAAAACAAATAGATTAATCTTCCATTTTATCGCTTCCGGTGATTTTTGGTCCTACACCACCATCGCCGGCAAATAAAATATCTTCTCCTTTTTTAAGAATAAACCCTTTCCAAGGAATGAGTTGCCAATCATCAAATTTCCATGGTTGACCTTCTGAAGGACGAACCAGAATAAGAGATTTCACCTGATTAGGAAGAAATATTTCGGCTTCATTTCCTCCATTTTCGCCAAAAACAATGTAAGCATTTTTGGTTTCATCCTCATTGTTTTGATTATCCTGCGGATATAAAGTGATAGCCGATTCGTAGATTTTTATACATTCTTTATTTAATGTTGACCAAAAATAACCAGCTCCATCTAAACAACCATTTTCATCTTTGTCGGCACTGGCAATCGTATCTAACAAAGCTTGCTTTTTAATTAATTCAGGTTCTACATCCTGATCAAATTTTTTGCAGGAAACCAAACTCATAACTAAAACAATTAAAAGCAAACAATTTTTCATACCTAAAAAATTAAGGACTTAAATATACAAAAGTTTACTGTTTTGGATATAATGTTGACTGAATAATTTTAAAATCAAGTGATTCATCTTCCTCTACAAAATACTGTAAAAGTACTTCTCCCCATAGTTCTCCATTACTAAAATCGGCAATAATCCAACGGTGGTTTAATACTTCAATTTTATTGATGATGAATTTCTTGTCGTCTATTTTTCCAAAATCCACCAACGGATTTCCTTCCGGATTATCGTTTAAATCCATTAAATTGGCTTCAATTTTCGGAATTAATTTTTCGATAGAATAATCTTCTAAATAATTTTGAGCATTGTCGTTATTTCGCAACGTAAAATAATTTGCATCAAAAATCTGATTGTTAAGTGTTTGAATTGTATCATTCATCTTAGTTTTCAAATTTTCAAAACGTTCTGCTTCAAATTTTACTTTTTTGCTATAATACATATAGGTAAAAACTGTCATTAAAATACTAACAATGAACAAATAGAGAAATAATGATTTTTTCATTTTATTAAATTGAAATTTCTAAGTTATCGTATGCTAAATAAACGTTTTTTGGTAATTTTTGTTGTACTTCTTCGTGAAATCCTAGCAAATGGCTAATGTGTGTTAAATAGCTTTTTTTCGGATTGACCAAAGCTATAAAATTTAATGCTTCCTCCAAATTAAAATGTGTGCTGTGAGGTTCTTCTCGTAAAGCATTGACAACCAATACATCTAAATTCTTGAGCTTTTTAAGTTCACTTTCTGCAATGGTTTTTACATCCGTTAAATAAGCAAAATTATCAATACGATATCCAAAAACCTGAAGGTTACCGTGCATCACCTCAATTGGAATAATTGTTTTTTGACCAATTGAAAAATTACGATCTTGAATCACTTCATTAACAATAACCGAAGGAGCTCCGGGATATTTATTTTCAATTTCAAAAATATAATCAAATCGTTTTTTTAAATTTTGAATTACCCTTTGATGAGCATAAATTGGAATATCTCCTTGTTTAAAAAAAAACGGACGAATATCATCTAATCCCGCAGTATGATCGGCGTGTTCATGTGTAAAAAGAATTGCATCTAACTTTGTGCAACCGGAAGTTAACATCTGTTGTCTGAAATCGGGTCCGCAATCAACCACAAACGAATAGTCTTCATCATGAATCCAAACCGAAACTCGCAAACGTTTGTCTTTAGAATCGGAACTTTTGCAAACAGAATGATTACTCCCGATAATCGGAATTCCTTGTGATGTGCCCGTGCCTAAAAAATAAACCTTCAAGACGTTAAATTTTCACAAAAATAGCACTATTTATCTTTTATTACGGTATGATATTTGTTAACTTTGCGGTATACAACAACAGATTTATGGAAAGAATTGCGATGGAAATTAAACTTAAAGGCGATAGGGCGATTGAACAAATTCCCTCGATAAAAGATAAAGCACTGCGAATCAACCTTAACGAAAATATATACGGAACTTTTGCAGAAATTGGTGCGGGTCAGGAAACTGTTCGTCACTTTTTTAGATCGGGCGGTTCATCCGGAACGATTGCAAAAGCGATGTCTGCATATGATAAAGATTTTAGTGATGCGATTTACGGTATTGAAAAAGACGGTAGATATGTAACTGAGAGCCGTTTGAAAAAAATGTTGACGCACGAAGTAGATTTAATTGAAAAACGTTTAGATCGTGTAAAACACCCTAACAAAATGTTTTTCAGTTATGCTAATACCGTAGCGACCATTGATTTTGCAAAGCAATTTAAAGGACACGGTTGGGTTGGTGTGAAATACCAAATTGAACCGGACGAAGATTATAACGAAATCATTCTTCACATTCGATTTAAAGAAAATGATGCTCGATTGCAACAAGAAACTCTAGGTATTCTTGGTGTAAACTTAATTTATGGTGCGTTTTATAAATACAATGATCCTAAAAAATTATTGCGATATTTATATGACCATTTGGACAAAGATCAGTTAGAAATTGATACGATTAACTTTTCCGGTCCGCGATTTGCGAATGTAGATAACCGATTAATGAGTTTACAATTGGTTAAAAACGGAATGACCGATGCCGTGATGTTTGGTCCTGACGGAAATAACATTCTTCCTGCTTCGATTTTATACAAGAAAAATATTTTGGCTCTTCGTGGAAGTTTTCGCCCGGTAACTCGTGTGAATATGGATATGTATGAAAAATCGCTTGAGATGTTTTTGTGTGAAAACAAAGTGGAAGCCGATAATACGTTAGTTATTTTTGAAATTACACTTTCCAATTTACGTTCGGAAGGTGAAATTGATGAACGTGATTTTATGGATCGTGCCGAATTACTTTGTTCACTTGGTCAATATGTAATGATTTCAAACTTCCAGGAATATTATCGTGTGGTTGAATATTTCTCCAGTTACACGAAAGCCAGAATGGGATTGGCAATGGGTGTCAACAATTTGGTGGATATTTTTGATGAAAAATATTACCGTCATTTAAGTGGTGGAATTTTGGAAGCGTTTGGTAAATTATTCTACCGCGATTTGAAAGTTTTCCTTTATCCGATGAAAGAAGAAAATGGTGAAATCGTTAATTCTGAAAACTTAAAAGTTCATCCGAGAATGAAAGAATTGTACAAATTCTTTAAATTCAATGGTAAAGTGGTGGATATTGAAATTGCTAACCAAAATAACTTGGAAATTTATTCTCGTCACGTGTTGAGAATGATTGCTAAAGGAACCGAAGGTTGGGAAGAAATGCTACCAAAAGGTGTTGCCGAAATAATTAAAAAAGATAAATTATTTGGTTACGATTCTAAACCAAGAATTGAGGAACCAACAAATTAGAAGATAAAAAGCCACGAATTCCACTAATTTCACGAATTGATTTGTGTAAATTAGTGGAATTCGTGGCTTAAATTACATGAACCTGTTTTTGTTCTTATCCTAAAATTTGTGCTGCGTGGGCTTTAGTTTTTACAGAAGTGATAACCTCATCAATAATTCCGTTTTCGTTGATTACAAATGTGGTGCGATGAATTCCGTCGTATTCTTTTCCCATAAATTTTTTGGGTCCCCAAACACCAAAGGCTTGAATGACTGCTTTGTCTTCATCGGCTAAAAGTGGAAATGGAAATTCGTATTTGTTTTTGAAATTTGATTGTGCTTTGGCATTGTCGGCACTTACGCCCAAAAGTGCATAATTCTTGGCTTGGAAACGAGTAAAATTATCACGTAAATCGCAAGCTTCTGCTGTACAACCCGGCGTGTTGGCTTTTGGATAGAAGAAAACTACTAATTTTTTTCCTTTGTAATCGGATAAAGAATGGGTGTTTCCGTCTTGGTCTTTTGCTGAAAAATTGGGTGCTTTGTCGCCTTTTTCTAATGTTGTCATATGTTTGATTTTTAGATTGTTAGATGATTAGATTTTTGGATTCTTGGATTCTTAGATTATTAGAAAAGTCTGATAATCTAATAATCTAAAAATCGAATGATCCTTAATAAATCTTGGAACGGAAAGCTGGATTAGGCACATAAAAATTAATAGTATAAATTTACAATCATAAAATTACGAAAATGACGAAGAAAGACCGTGCAACGTTTGTTATAAATAAGTTAAATGAGTTATATCCGACAATTCCGGTGCCTTTGGACCACAAAGATCCGTATACTTTGTTGATTGCGGTGTTGCTTTCGGCTCAATGTACGGATGTTCGGGTGAATCAAATTACGCCACTTTTGTTTGCTAAAGCGGACAATCCGTATGATATGGTGAAAATGAGTGTGGAAGAAATTAAGGAAATTATTCGTCCGTGCGGACTTTCGCCGATGAAATCGAAGGGAATTCACGGTTTATCGGAAATTTTGATTCAAAAGCACAATGGTTTGGTTCCGCAAAGTTTTGAAGCGTTGGAAGAACTTCCTGCGGTGGGTCATAAAACGGCGAGTGTGGTGATGAGTCAGGCGTTTGGTGTGCCGGCTTTTCCGGTGGATACGCATATTCATCGTTTAATGTATCGTTGGAATTTATCCGAAGGAAAAAATGTGGTGCAAACGGAACGCGATGCGAAAGCGATCTTTCCGAGAGAATTGTGGAATGATTTGCATTTGCAGATTATTTGGTACGGACGAGAATATTCGCCGGCTCGTGGATGGAGTTTGGAGAAAGATGTGATTACAAGAACGATTGGAAGAAAGTCGGTTTTAAAAGAATACGAAAAAAAAACATCCCGACTTTAATCGGGATGTTCCTTTTAGTTAGCAATAGTTTCGAAAGACATGTTACCTACTTTAACAATGCTCAGTGCCTTGGAGTAGTTGAGCAAAAAACTTATAGTTTCTTTTTTAGGTAACATCTTTGGAGTCGCTAACTTTTTTCTAGTGTAAAGTTTTGCCATAGATAAAATATGTTTGTTTTAATCTACAACGAAAGACTTTTCCAAATATTGTTTAATTGGTTAAAATTATTTGATTTTTTTCAATTACTTTTCTTAAATTCATTAAAGCATAACGCATTCTACCTAAAGCGGTGTTAATGCTAACTCCGGTTAAATCGGCGATTTCTTTGAAACTCATATCTTGGTACATTCGCATTACCAATACTTCTTTTTGATCGGCAGGTAATTCTTCCAATAGACGTTGCAAATCACTTTCTACTTGATCGGTAATCATTCGGCCTTCAACATTCATCGAATTATCAGACATATACGAAAAGATAGAATATTCTTCTGTTTCGCGTTGCATTGGCATTTTTTTATTTCTTCTGAAGTGATCGACAACTAAATTATGAGCAATTCGCATTACCCACGGTAAAAACTTGCCTTCTTCGTTATATGAATTTGATTTTAACGTTTTAATTACCTTAATGAAAGTATCTTGAAAAACGTCATCAGTTATATCGCGATCTGCAATTTTGGAATAGATAAATCCGTAAATTTTAGATTGATGTCTTTCAATAAGAATAGCCAACGATTGCTCATCACCAGCAATGTAATTCTTAACCAATAAAGCGTCTGGGAGTTGATTAACAGTAGCCATAGTAATACCTTTTTAATTTCGCGTTTTGAACTAAATTTTTCTAAAAAAGTATTTTTTTCCTATAAGCAGTTGTTAAATAAAGATTAATCATTAGCCAAATGTAACACTATTTTATTTTAAGAAGCAAATATTAACTGAAATTTTAACATTCAAAATGCAATAAATGTGGAAAACCATAATAAATATGTCATTTTTTGCATAAAAAAGTGGCTTTTTACACCTGACAGGTTTTTGAAACCTGTCAGGTGTAGCATTCTCAGAAAGTGAGTTGTTAACTCCATAAAAAATAGAAAATCCCAACCTTTTAATTGAAATTTCAAATCACTATCTTTGCGATTCTTTCAACTTTGCTATGACACCAGAAGAATTTGCCCTACTCGAACCCAAGAAAAATATCCTAATTAAAGGAGCTCAACTACACAATCTTAAAAACATTGATGTGGCGATTCCGCGAAACAAATTAGTGGTTATCACAGGACTTTCTGGTTCCGGAAAATCGAGTTTGGCGTTTGATACGTTGTATGCCGAAGGTCAGCGACGTTATGTGGAAAGTTTGTCGTCATATGCTCGTCAATTCCTTGGAAGATTAGACAAGCCGAAAGTGGAATATATTAAAGGTATTGCTCCTGCCATTGCTATCGAGCAAAAAGTAAATACAACCAATGCTCGTTCTACGGTTGGTACTTCTACAGAAATATATGATTATCTGAAATTACTTTTTGCCCGAATTGGTAAAACTTTTTCGCCTGTTTCAGGTCAAGAAGTAAAAAAACAAAATGTTTCGGATGTGGTGAAAATCATTACCTCATTTGAACCAGAAAGCAAATGGCTCCTCCTCGCTCCTATTCATTTGGAAGAAGGAAGAGCACTGGAAGACAAATTGAAAGTGTTGCTTCAACAAGGTTTTATTCGGATTTTAGTTGAAAATGAAATGATCCGTTTGGATGAATTAGAACTGCACTCCTTAGACAATAAAGACATTCTTTTAATCATCGACCGAATTGTAGTGAAAGACGATGAGGAGTTCTTAAATCGATTAGCCGACGCCATTCAAACCGCTTTTTATGAAGGAAAAGGCGAATGTTATGTGCAAGATGTCACAACTCAAAAAAGACTCGAATTCAGCACCAATTTTCAATTAGATGGTATCACATTTTTAGAACCAAATGTTCATTTGTTCAGTTTTAATAATCCGTACGGAGCTTGTCCGACTTGTGAAGGCTACGGAAATATTATTGGAATTGATGAAGAATTAGTTGTTCCTAACACCGCTTTATCCGTTTATGAAAATGCTATTTTCCCTTGGCGAGGCGAAAGTATGGGATGGTACCGCGATCAGTTGGTGAATAATGCCTACAAATTCGATTTCCCGATTCACAAACCCTATTTTCAATTGACTGATGAACAAAAACAGTTGATTTGGAACGGAAATAAATATTTCACCGGATTACACGATTTCTTCAAAGAATTGGAAGAGAAAAATTATAAAATCCAAAACCGTGTGATGCTTTCGCGTTACCGAGGAAAAACAAAATGTCCAACTTGTAAAGGAAAACGTTTACGAACGGAAACCAATTATATTAAGGTAGGCAACAAAACCGTTTCGGAGTTGGTTGATTTGCCAATAAAAAATTTAATTGTCTTTTTTCAACAATTGGAATTATCAGAATACGATCAAAAAGTAGCGAAACGATTGCTGATTGAAATCAATAACCGATTGAAATTTTTGGATGAAGTGGGTTTGAATTATCTAACGTTAAACCGAAATTCCGCTTCTCTTTCGGGTGGCGAATCGCAACGCATCAACTTGGCTACGTCGTTAGGAAGTAGTTTGGTGGGTTCGATGTATATTTTAGATGAACCTAGCATAGGATTGCATCCAAAAGATACTGAACGGTTGATTGAAGTTTTGAAAAACCTGAGAAACCTAGGCAATACAGTAATCGTTGTTGAACATGACGAAGACATTATGAAAGCCGCCGACCGCATCATCGATATTGGTCCAGAGGCTGGAACGCACGGTGGTCATTTAGTTGCCGAAGGCGATTTTAGTGAAATTCTAAAAGCTGATTCATTAACGGCGAAATATTTAAACGGCGAATTAGAAATTGAGGTTCCTAAAAAAAGACGGAAATTCAAGAATCATATCGAAATTATCGGAGCTCGTGAAAACAATTTAAAAAATATTGACGTCAACTTTCCTTTGGATTGTTTAACCGTGATTACCGGCGTTTCAGGAAGCGGAAAAAGTACGTTAGTTAAAAAAATATTGTTTCCTGCTTTACAGAAAAAATTAGAAGGTGTGAGCGATAAAGCCGGACAATTCACTGAATTACGTGGCAATTTCTCGCATATTAAACACATTGAATACGTCGATCAAAATCCGATTGGGCGAAGTTCTCGTTCTAATCCTGTAACGTACATCAAAGCGTATGATGATATTCGGGATTTGTTTACGAAACAAAAACTATCTAAAATTAGAGGTTATTTACCGAAACATTTTTCGTTTAATGTGGATGGCGGTCGTTGTGAAACCTGCAAAGGCGATGGCGAAGTAACCATCGAAATGCAATTTATGGCCGACGTTCATTTGGAATGTGAAACCTGTGGCGGAAAACGTTTCAAAAAAGAAATCCTCGAAGTACAATTTGAAGGAAAAAATATTGATAACATTTTGACAATGACCATCGATGATGCCGTTGCTTTTTTTGACGAACAAAAGCAAACCAAAATCATTCAGAAATTGAAACCGCTTCAAGATGTTGGTTTAGGTTATGTGCAATTGGGTCAATCCTCCTCTACTCTTTCGGGTGGAGAAGCTCAACGTATTAAACTCGCCTCGTTTTTAGTGAAAGGAACAACCAAAGACAAAGCTCTTTTTGTGTTTGATGAACCTACCACCGGTTTGCATTTTCACGATATTAAAAAATTACTTGCTTCGTTTGAAGCGTTAATCGAAAAAGGACATTCCATTATTGTCATTGAGCATAATTTGGACTTAATTAAATGTGCCGATTACATCATCGACATTGGTCCGGAAGGTGGCGAAAACGGTGGGCAATTAATTGCTTTCGGAACTCCGGAAGAAGTGGCAAAAGACAAAAAATCGATTACGGGGAAGTATTTGAAGGAGAAGTTGAAGTAGTTCTCTGTTGTCTGTTGTCTGTTTTCTGTAAACTGCGACTGAAAACTGCGACTGAAAACTTTCCAAGTAGGCGATTTGTTTCCTTTTTAGCCCCGATAGAAGCGGTATCCTTTTGTGTAGCTTGCGAAACAAAAGATAGAGCGGATAGCGGGAATAAGGATGGCTGAAAATGCCCGAGCCATTCGCTTCTAAATCCGTTGTAGGTTATCCGTTGTCTGTTTTTGGAAATCGTTTATTATTTTTTTTTCAAATTTTAGAAATCTGTGTTCCCCCTTTCACCCATCACCCATTACCCATCACCCTTAAAATCAACCACTTAAAAATCATTAACAACTCATTCACAACACAAAATTCATTTTTGGCACAGCAATTGAAAATAACTAAACAAGAAACTGAAACAAATCAGTTTTTAGTGAAAGCTGAAAAACTCAAGAGTAGGCAAAAAGTTTAAATCGAATGTGTCATGAAAAAAATTACCCTCTTAGTAGCCGCAAACTTACTGGTTGGAAGTTTGGCTTTAGCAGCAGAAAAAACAACTTTTTCTGATTTTGAAAGAAATGTTGCTTACTCAAATTACATGGACGCAGAACCAATTGTATTCATGGAGCGAGGTATCGAGTTCTTTGTATTCTTAAACGGTGATTTCGATTTTAACACTCGTCCGCAAGACAGTCAAGGAGGCATCTTCTACCGCAAAGGAGGCACCCGAGGAACCACCGCAGCAGCCGTGAATTACGGAGTTCGGATTGAGCACGATAGTTTTGGAAGAGTTCGTCGCGTTGGCAACACGTTCATTAACTACGACAATAGAAACCGCGTAAGCCGTATCGGAACAGTCTATATGAGATACAACCGTTTTGCACTTTCACAAATTGGTGGCATGCAAATTGTATATAACAACAGAGGAATGATCACCCGCACAATTGGTCAAGTGAATTTTACAAGAGGAAACAATGGTTACGCCCATAACACCTACTACGGAAGTTCAGAAAACTATACCAGCGGTTACACCTACAACGACAACAGTTACTACTACTACAAAGCAGATGGAACAAAAGCGTTGATTGAAGACAAAAAATAAGTAAATAAATTTGAGTTTGGTTAGTTAGATTAAAAAGTTTGGTTAAGTTTGGTTGAAGAAAGTCCTGCGAAAATCCCCAAGTAGCAGGGCTTTCTCTTTTTTGTCAAAACCTGAAACTTGATAAAAGTCAAAAGAAAGACTAGCAAAGCAAACTTGAAACCTGAAACCTGAAACAAAAAAATTTGGGCATGACCACAAGGGTCGGGCTTTACGTTCCAAGTCCTCGTTCCGCCTACGCAAGCTCCGGCTACTCTGCGGGCTTTTCTCTTCAATCCCTCATGCGGGTTAGTGCTGTAAAGAGATTTATTTTTAATTTAAAATTATTTGTGAAAATGTTAATTTATGAGGAATTTTTGTATTTTAGTGAAAAAAAAAGGCTATTGCATGCGAGTATCACTCTTTATGATGGATGGATATACGATGTAAAGTAGCTATTATATACAAGTTCGTGGGAAATTCACAGAAAACAGTAACCAAAAAGACAAATAAATTTAAAATGGAAGATTGGGTCTCATATTTCTACGAGGAAAAATATAATTTTTCAGAAAGCTTTAAGAATGAATTATCAAAGCAATTAGGTAAAACACTTCAAAGTAGACTTGAGTATGAAAATCTATTTCAAGACTATTTTTTTAATTTATTTCTCGGAATGACTGAAATTGAAATTACTGAAAAAGATAATTTTGTTTTTGCAAATGCAGAAATTATTTCTCCTGATTCTCAATCAAGAAATATCACTATTTGTTGGAAATCAGATATTTTTGAAAATCGTTTAGAAATTCACAAATCTGAAGTTGAAGGAAAAATTGAATTCTTCTTTTGTTCAGATTTACCTATTGAAGAACTAAAAAAATACATAAAAACCAAAAAGCAGAAAAACAAAATAATCGACAAACTTAAATTTGAAATTAATTTAAATCGATTTCCTGATTTAGTTGTTAAGTTTGAAGAAAAAGAGAAGCTCACTTTAGAAGAGAAGATAGAAATAAGTAGTATTTTTAAGAAAAATAAAGATATTCATGTCTCTGAATTTATTGAAAATTTGATTCTGCTAGACTTCCAAATTGACTCACAAAAATTTAATGAAGAAGAATTTAAAGTTGCAGAAAAATACATAAATCAATCTCTTAATTTAATCAAGAAACTAAAATACAGTGAAAAAATTAGCCAAATAGTAGTAGAATAGAAGCTCTCCGCTCTACGAAGTCTCCTGACTTCGTAGCAAATAAATCATCACTTTTTAGATTTAGTATCTTCAACCAAAAAAAACTATCCGCTCTACGAAGTCTCCTGACTTCGTAGCAAATAAATCATCACTTTTTAGATTTAGTATCTTCAACCAAAAAAAAACTATCCGCTCTACGAAGTCCCTGACTTCGTAGCAAATAAATCATCATATAATTTAGCATTTTTCTAAAAAACCATTTACCTCTTCAAACTAAAATGCGATTTAAACGTTTTAGGTATTCCGTTTTCGGGAAAATTAATCATAAACTCATAATCACCATACTTTTTTTCTGTTTTTTACCCAATTATCTTTTACAAAATTTAAAGTTGAAAAAGTAAAATTTACATTAAAGTTTAAATACTATCTTTGAACTCGCAACTGGCAAACTTTAAACCCGCAACCTCACAATGACACTCACCATCGACACTCCCGCCCTGCTCTTTTCTGCCACTTCGTTAATTTTATTGGCTTATACCAATCGGTTTTTGACCATTGCTCAAATTGTTCGAGGATTAAAAAAAACCTATGACGAAAAAGAAAACAAAAGCATTTTGATCGAAATAGCCAATTTGAATCTTCGGTTAACATTGATTCGTTATATGCAATTAGCAGGAGTACTAAGCTTATTTTTGTCAGTGTTTGCAATGTTGGTTTTATTTTTTGAATACCAATTGCCGGGCATTATTCTTTTTGGAGGAAGTCTATTGGCATTATTGATTTCGCTAGGCATTTCGTTTTGGGAAATTAGTATTTCTGTAAAAGCCTTGCGAGTGCATTTAAAAGATTTGGTTGAATAGAAATCACTCCACAATCCACATCAAAACAGGTTGCTCAACAGTCTTTAGTTTTTCATCCAAAACAACCATAAATTCATCGGAAACGGCTGGACAACCCCAACTCAAAGGAGAATATTTTGGATAAATTTCTTCGTTCGCAACTGCTGGCCAGGAATGTAAAACAACCACTCTTTTAACTGCATTGTTGTTGGAAGATTCCAAACCGTGCATCCAATATTTCACATTTATTCCCCATGAACTATAATCGCGTTTACCAATTTTGAATTTGCCTTTCATCGAACAATGACTGTCTTGTTTGTTGCTGAATTTGGCTTTTTTATATTTCTCCGGATTAGTTTCAAAAACATCACAAGTTCCGTGAGTAACCAAATTTTGTTGACTCACTTTTTTCGTTTTAAAATCATATACAAAAAAGCGATTCTTACCCGAATGAATACTCATATCAATCAAGAAATAAAAATCCTGATTCATTTGATTTTCTTTACAAAAAGTCAATGCTTCGTTATGAATGGAAGTGTAATCTTTCGCATCATCAACCGGAGGAGTATGATTGCAACACACAAAACTTAAAACGAAGAGTAAAAGGAATTTTCTCACTGGACTTTTTTTATTCTAACTAAAAATCATTCGAAAAAGTATTATCAGAGCAAAAAAAACTTGAAACTTGAAACTTGAAACCTTAAACTTTCCTACCGCAACTCGTAACTTTTCCCTATCTTTGCAGGCTTTTTAAAAATTAAATTATGTTTGGAAACCGTGTGTTAAAAGGAGTTTTTTTAGTTGGATTAGGTGCTACTAGTTATGGTATGTTGGCCACTTTTGTAAAACTTGCCTACAAAGAAAATTTCACCACTGCAGAAGTAACGACAGCTCAATTTGTGTTGGGAATTATTGGTGTTTTGATAATCAATTCTTTTCAACGAGTTAAAAATAATAATACAGCTATAAAAGCATCAAAAAAGAACATTTTTCAGTTGATGCTTGCCGGAACTTCTTTAGGAATGACAAGCGTTTTTTATTATTTATGCGTTCGATACATTGATGTTTCGATTGCCATTGTCCTTTTAATGCAAACCGTTTGGATGGGCGTTTTATTAGAAATGATTTTGGATAAAAAACTTCCTTCCATTCAAAAAATCATAGCCGTTGTTATCGTTTTAATAGGTACCATTTTGGCAACAAACTTATTAAAAAATGAAATTGAATTAGACTGGAGAGGTTTATTTTGGGGAATTTTAGCCGCCGCTTCATTTACCACAACGATGTTTACTGCCAATCGTGTTTCTTTAGGTATTTCTTCGGCACAACGCAGTTTATATATGCTTTTAGGCGGAGCAGTCATTGTTTTTATTTTTGCTTTGATTACCCAAAACACACCATTCAATTTTGATATTTTCTTGAAATGGGGAATTATTTTGGCTCTTTTCGGAACTATTATTCCTCCAATGTTATTAAATGCAGGATTTCCTTACACAGGAATTGGGCTTGGTAGTATAGTTTCTTCTTTAGAATTACCCGTTTCTGTACTAATGGCCTATTTTCTCCTCAGTGAAAAGGTAAATGCTTTGCAATGGTTTGGAATTGTGTTGATTATCCTAGCCATAATTATCATGAATCTTAACTTTAAAAAGAAAAAATAATTATATTTTTTGTAGAATTTGTTCTACTTATATAATTAATTAACATTTTTTTTTTAAATTCGTAGTAATCATAGCGATTATTTATGAATTTACCTTGGCATCTCTATTGCATGGCGGCTATCTATTTTATAGCCGGTTGTAACCATTTTCGCAACCCGAGATTATATTTAAAAATCATTCCTCCTTTTTTTTCCAAACCAAAATTACTTAATATAATTTCTGGATTAGCTGAAATTGTATTAGGGATTCTTTTGTGCATCCCTCAAACAACTGTGTTAGCAGCTTGGGGTATTATACTTTTATTAGTCGCAGTTTTTCCAGCAAATTTATATATGTTTCAAAATGAAAAAGCAGGTTTAGGATTACCTAAATGGGTACGTTTTATCCGACTACCACTTCAACTCGTCTTGATTTATTGGGCATATCATTACACTAAATATTAATTAAACAAACAAATCATGAAAAAACTATTTGCAGAATTTTTTGGAACCTATTGGTTGGTTTTCGGCGGTTGCGGAAGTGCACTTTTTGCAGCTGGATTTGTAACACCAACAGAAGTTCACTTAGGTATTGGCTTTTTAGGTGTTGCTTTAGCATTTGGACTTACCGTTTTAACAATGGCTTATGCTGTTGGACACATTTCCGGCGGACACTTTAACCCTGCCGTTTCTTTCGGACTTTGGGCTAGCGGACGTTTTGATGCAAAAGAATTAGTGCCTTACATTGTTTCTCAATGCATAGGAGCATTAGCTGCCGCAGGAACATTGTATTTTATCATGAACGGACAGGACAGCTTCTTAGGTATTGACAACACCAAAGCCGGAGCTTTTGCATCCAATGGTTATGGTGCTTTTTCTCCTTCCGGGTATTCGATGGCTGCTGCTTTTGTGGTAGAATTTGTATTAACAATGTTTTTCCTTTTAGTGATTTTAGGAGCAACTGATAAGTTTGCCAACGGAAAATTTGCTGGTATTGCGATTGGTTTGGCATTAACATTAATTCATTTAATCAGTATTCCAATTACAAATACATCCGTTAACCCTGCTCGATCAACTTCTCAAGCCATTTTTACAGGTGGAGAACCTCTCATGCAACTTTGGTTATTCTGGCTTGCTCCTATTTTAGGTGCAGTGGTTGCCGGATTAATCTATAAAAACGTATTACAAAACCACGAAAACTAACAAATTTCAATCTTAAGTTTTCTCAAAAGCGATGGATATTTCCGTCGCTTTTTTTTTTATTTTTACGGAATGAATTCACTATTTCCAAAAGAAAAAATAGTATTCAATTTACCGGATGCTGAAATTGAATATTATCCTGGTTTTTTCTCTTTTGAAAAAGCCAATGAATTGTTGCTTAAATTAAAAAATGAAGTTCCTTGGCAGCAAGACAGCATAACTATTTATGGAAAAACTCACCTTCAACCCAGATTAACTGCTTTGTTTGGCAATGATGGAAAAAATTATTCCTACTCTAATATTGTAATGCATCCACACAAATGGAATCCATTATTGATGTTTATTAAAAATGAAATTGAAGAAATTACTCAAGAAAACTTCACTACCGTATTATTGAATTTGTATCGAGACGGTAAAGACAGCAACGGGTGGCATGCCGATAATGAAAAAGAATTAGGTCGAAATCCTGTGATTGCTTCTTTGAGTTTTGGTGCCGAAAGAAGTTTTCATTTGCAACACAATTCCATTAAAGATGCCAATTTAAAAATCACACTTGAACATGGTAGTTTGTTATTGATGAAAGGAACTACACAACATTTTTGGAAACATCAAATCCCGAAAACAGCCAAGCCCATTACAGAACGCATTAATTTGACTTTCAGAATAATTAAATAATTTTAATATTTTTATTACTTTAGTAAAAAAAATGCAATGCATACGCTTATCGATTATTTTGAAACCATTCCGTCTTTGCACAGAGGATTAATTCTGGTTGGCGGAATTGCCATTTTTTGGTTAATAGAAAATACCTTTCCGTTATTCAAGTTTCAATACAACAAATTAAATCACGCCGGAATTAATATTTTTTTTACCATTACAACAATCATCGTTAATTTTGTCATGGCTTTCATTTTGTTGCTAGCTGCCGACTTTGCCATCCAACAAAATTTCGGAATTTTACAATGGTTGCCCGAAATGAATATTTGGGTTTATACTTTAGTTGGATTATTGTTATTGGATTTCATCGGAGCCTATTTAGTACATTTAATTGAACACAAAGTCAAATTTTTATGGCGATTTCATCTCATTCATCACACCGATACTTGGATTGACACCACTTCCGCCAATCGTCATCATCCTGGTGAAAGTGTCATTCGATTTGTATTTACCGTTCTTGGCGTTTTGATTGTGGGCAGTCCGATGTGGATGGTTTTTCTGTATCAATCGCTTTCGGTTGTTTTTTCTCAATTTAATCACGCCAATATTCCTCTTCCAAAAAAGTTGGATAAATTATTAAGCTATTTTATCATTTCCCCAGATATGCATAAAGTACATCATCATTACAAATTGCCTTATACTGATAGTAATTATGGAAATATTTTTTCTATATGGGATCGAATTTTTGGCACTTATTCCTTTCTCGAAAGAGATAAAATTGTTTACGGAGTAGACACGCACATGAAACCGGAAGAAAATAATCATTTAAGTAATTTACTTAAGATTCCGTTTCAAAAATCACGTTCTCCTGAACTTTAACTAAAAAAAATCACCTCTTTTGAAAAAGTAATTTATTTTTTTAGTAATATTGATTGATAAAATGAAATTAAAAAATAAATATTAATTGTGCTTTTGGACTAATGAAAAAAAGTAAAAGAGTGGAACTGACTCACGAAGAACTCGAACGCGTGGTTAGTATGGCTCAAGAGGAAAAAAAACCTTTTGAAGTATTAAAAGTTGAATTCGGAATTTCAGAAAATGAAGTAACCGAAATTATGCGTAAAAAACTATCTAAAGACAATTTTGAGCTTTGGAAAAAAAAAGTTACAGCTAGTAAACCCAAGCCTAAACCCATTATCGATGATTTTGATGATGACCTAGAAGGCAAATATTACATTAAAAATAAATTTGATTAAATCATTCGTTATCAATTTGGCAATGATAGTTTTGCAGAATAATTAAAAGTATTCTAATGCTTTTTTATAGCTAAAATCGATTTGCAAGCTGTTAAAAGTTTTGGAATAATATTTTCAAATTCTAATTATTCACCATAATTGAAAAACAATACTTTTATTCTTTTTCTTATTTTTTTAAAAAACCCAATTTATCCATAAAAAGATAGTCTTTTGAAGTCAACTATTTTAAAGAAAATTTATCTTTACCATCTTTGACAAATAAAGATGAAAAACAATGTTTTAAGGATATTTGCTTCCAAAAATATTGCATACATCAAATTCTATATGTTGAAAAACTCAGTTTTATAACCTAATTAAAAAACAAAAATATCTTTCTTAATTATAATGAAATTAGTTTAATTAAAATGAACGATTTTAAAACATATATGAGTTTTATTGATGCCGAAAGTTCTTTAGAGCTAACAGCATTACTGGAAAAAAACGAAATTCCGTATATTCTTCAAGACATTAAATCGGATTTTGATCCCACAATGTCGTTAAATGAAGCCAATAAACCTTATCTGATACAAATTGAACCTGAAAATTTAGAAAAAGTAGACCAATTGGTAAAAGATAATTTTGTGGTTTCAAATGTAAATAAAGATCATTTTCTTTATGATTTTTCAAATGAAGAGCTTATCGATGTTATTAAAAACAAAGAAGAATGGCATCCTTTAGATGTACTTTTAGCAAAAAATATTATTCAAGAAAAAAACATAATTTTTGATAAAAAGGAAATTGTAGATTATCAAGAAGAGAAAAAATTAAAGTTATACAGCTATGAAAACCTACCAAAATATACTATTCCAATTGCTTATATAATCTGTTTTGCCGGCGGGATGTTAGGTTTTGCAATAGCCGTATTCTTGATAGTCAGTAAAAAGTCTTTACCGTCAGGCGACAAAATTTTCAGTTACAACCCTTCAGTGAGAAGACATGCAAAGTTAATGTTGTTGTTAAGTTCTATTTCAATGTTCTTTCTGTTTAAAAATTTAATGTAGATATTATGAAATTTCCAAAATTCAAAGCTGCTGCCGTTCAAACCTCTCCTGTTTTTTTAAACGTTGATAAAACAATTGAAAAAGCGATTTCTTTCATCAAAGAAGCCAGTTCAAACGGAGCTCAATTAATTGCATTTCCGGAAGTTTTCGTTGCCGGATATCCGTATTGGAACTGGATTATGACACCCGTGCAAGGCAGTAAATGGTATGAACAATTATATAAAAATTCAGTCGCTGTAACGGATGAGTCGATGAAACCCTTATTCAAAGCTGCAAAAGATTTCAATATGCACGTGGTCATCGGAATTAATGAACGTGGTGATAGTTATGGCGAAATTTACAACTCTAATCTCATCATCGATAATAATGGAAATCTCATCGGAAAACACCGGAAGTTAGTCCCAACTTGGGCAGAAAAACTAACGTGGTCAAGCGGTGACGGTTCGACTTTAAAAGTTTATAAAACCGAAATTGGTCCAATCGGAACATTAGCCTGTGGTGAAAACACCAATACATTAGCTCGATTTACGTTATTATCACAAGGCGAATTAATTCATATTGCCAATTACATTTCGCTTCCTGTTGCTCCACCTGATTACAATATGGCGGAAGCGATTAAAATCCGTGCTGCTGCTCATTCCTTTGAAGGGAAATTATTCACCGTTGTTTCGTGTTCCACGATTTCAAAAGAAATTATGGCTGTTTTAAAACCCGATGTTCCTAATATTGAAGAGTTATTAACTCGAAAAAGTTCCGCTTTCTCAGGAATTATTGGTCCAAACGGAGCTGTTGTTGGCGAACCTTTGATTGATGACGAAGGAATTGTGTATGCCGACATCGATTTGGAAAAATGCATTCAACCGAAACAAATGCACGATATTCTCGGACATTATAATCGCTTTGATATTTTTGATCTCCGCGTGAACACCGCTCCCACCCGAAAAATTACGTTTATAGATAACCACGAAGATTTTAATAAATAATATAGTATGAAAAACAAATTAGTTTTACTGACTTTTTTACTCACATTTACGTTGGGTTTTTCGCAAAATTGTGATTGTTTAGCTAATCTATTATGGGCAAAAAAAACATTTGAAGAAAACGATGCCGGTTATGCTTTTGTATTAGAAAAAAAAGGAAAGGATCAATATGAATTGCATAACAAGAATTTTATTGATAAAGCCAAAGAAACTAACGAATTAAATAAGTGTACTGAATTAATTTACGAATGGATGACATTTTTTAGAAAAGGTCACATAGGCATTCGTATTACAAATAATGAAACTACAAATGCTGTTCAAGATAAAAAAACTTCCGATGAGGAAATCATTGAACGATTTAAAAATTGGGAAACGTATCCTTACAACGAGAGAGAATTTGCTAAATATCTCTCAAAAATTAATAAACCAACATTCGAAGGCATTTGGGTTTCTGAACCTTATACGATTGGAGTAATCAAAAAAAATAATGAATATATCGGTTTTATAATCAAAGCCGACGGTGTTTATTGGAGAGAAAAACAGGTTAAATTTAAAATCTATGAAGAAGGTAACAAACTACGAAGTGATTTTTATTACCGTGATCATTCAAAAGTGGAAAGTGATAAAGTAGAATTAATTGGAAACACTCATCTTCAAATTGGAAGTATTTATTTGAAACGAAAAAGTCCGGAATTCAAAGAAGATAAATACATTGAACAGTTTTTTGCCTCGTTAAAAAGCAACACTCCTTTCTTAAATCAATTGGATGACAACACGTTGTATTTTAGAATTCCTGATTTCGACCATTCGCAGAAAAAATTAATTGATAGCGTAATTACAGCAAATCACGAAAAAATAATTAAAACAAAAAATTTAATTGTTGATGTCCGCAACAATGGTGGCGGAAGCGATGTAAGTTATCGAAATATAATTCCGTATTTATACACAAATCCAATTCGAATTGTTAGTGTGGAATTGTATTCAACAACGCTCAATAACGACCGTATGAAAAAGTTTATGAATGATCCGGACTGGCCGGAACAAGACAAAAAATGGGCTGCTGATGCTTATGAAAAGTTAAATAAACACCTTGGTAAATTTGTAAATTTAGATGAAAATCCTGTTACTATTCAGACGCTTGATACTATCTATGAATTCCCAAAGAATATTGGCATCATCATTAATGAAGGTAACGGAAGTACGACGGAACAATTTCTTTTAGCCGCTAAACAAAGTAAAAAAATTAAGCTGTTTGGAACGACTACTATGGGTGTTTTAGATATTTCAAATATGAACTTTGTTCCTTCTCCGTGTAACGAATTTCAACTAGGCTATTGTCTTTCCAAAAGTTTACGAATACCGGATATGTCAATTGATGACAAAGGAATTCAACCGGATTATTATCTTGATAAAGGAATTCCAAATTATAATTGGATTGATCAGGTACAAATGACATTGAACCATTAACCTTCTAGAATTGAATTGTTTACATTTTTTAAATCTAACTTATTCAATGGTTTAGACTTAAGATTTAATTGATCAAATACTTTAAAAACATCATTTTTACATAATCATAAAAATTTTAACAAAAGTTAAATAAAAAGTAGTACTTTTATACGCCTTTAATCACTTATCACTCCGCCATTTAGGATTATTACTGAGATTATTCACTTATAAGTTATTTTCTTTATGGAAGGAAAAATAAAAATTCTTATTGTGGAAGACGAGATGATTATAGGTGCCAACATTGCACTGCAATTAACTAGTCTTGGCTATGATGTATTGGGAATTATTCCTCGTGCCGAAGAAGTTTTACCAAAAATTCGTCAAACCTTACCGGATATTTTACTGCTTGACATTTATCTAAAAGGTGATTTAGACGGAATTGAATTGGCTCACTTCATTCAAAAAGAATTCAAAATCCCGATTATTTATTTGACTGCCAATGCGGATGATAAGCATTTTAACAGAGCAAAAACAACAAATCCGTACGCTTTTATCTCCAAACCTTTCAAAAAATTAGATTTACAACACGCTATTGAATTGACGATTCTTCGCATTCAAGAAGAAAAAAAGTTAGAAGTTACTGACTTAGATACTTTTGTTATGAGTGATTCGATTTTTGTTCGAAGCCACGATAAAATGATCAAAATTAATATCAACGACATTCTGTATATTGAAGCCGAACGTAATTACTGCAAAATTCATTGCAAAGAAAAAGAACACCTCATTGTCAGCACATTAAAAGATTTAGAAGAAAAGTTAAACGTTAAAAACCTGATGCGAATTCATCGCTCTTTTATCATCAATATGCATCACATCGACGAAATTGCAACCAGTCATTTGGTGATTGCTAAAAAAGCCATTCCTGTAAGTCCGGAACTAAAAAAACAACTGTTGCTTCACATACAAAAAGTATAATTTTATCTGATGACTATGAAATTAAAACTACTTATTTTGCTTTTGTTTCCTTTTATTATTCATAGTCAACAAGCTACTTTAGCTGAATTAGAACTGAAACTAAATTCCGAAAAAAATCAAACCAAAAAATTAGAAATCATTTCCGAAATGGTCAGTACTGTTTTTGAAAATGATATGAAACAAGCATTGGAATTTGCCAAAAAAGGTGTCAAACTGGCTGATCAAGTAAACGATAAAAACTGGCAACCTAAATTTTATGAAATGGAAGGCAGAATGCACGCTAACTTACTTCAGTTAGACTCAGCAAATCTATTTTTGATAAGGCAATGAAAGGATATAAAGCCATTGATGATGTAAGAGGACAAGCTTCAACTTCGTTTAAATTGGCTTGGGTTCTAAAGAAAAAAGGTGAATATGAAAAAGCGATGCAAAAAAATATTTATGCTTTAAAATTAATGGAAAGCATCGATGATAAAGCCGGAATTTGTGATGCAATGACTCGAATTTCGTGGGATTTAACCAAGCAAAACCGATTAAAAGAAGCCTTAGATTATGCTGAAAAAGCAATCGAAATGGCAGAAAAAAATAACTTGACTTCTGAATTCTTTTACGTTTATAATAATGCAGGAGACGTTGCTATTGCTATGGGAAAAAATCAACTATCATTAGACTATTTTAATAAAGCAGCCGCCATCGTTGAAGAAAAAAATTTTGGATTAATCAGTCGAGTTGATATTGGCAATAGTCAAGGAAATGCACTCAAAAAATTAGGTAGATATGATGAAGCCATTCGTTTTTATACTAATTGTTTAAAAATGGCCAAAGAAGCCAATTATCAAAACGGAATCAACACGGTAACTGCCAATTTAGGGGAAATAAATTTGTTAAAAGGAAATTATAAAGAAGCTCTTCCCTATCAACTGGAAACCGTTCGATTGCAGGAAACGAATAATGATATTGCGAATCTAATTGAAAATTATCACCACGTCAGTACAATTTATCAGAAACTAAATGACTTTGAATCCGCTTTAAATTACAAACAAAAAGCTTATAACTTACGTGATAGCATCGGTTCTATTGAAAGTGATGCAAAAATGTCGGAACTGCTAACCAAATACGAAACAGAGAAAAAAGAAGAAACTATCGCTTTTCAGGAGGCTAAAATATCCCAACAAAAGTTAGTTCAATATTTGGGAATTATTGTCGTTGGTTTGCTTGTAGGATTATTGATTTTTGGCTTCATCAGCTATCGAAACCGAAGCAAAAGCAATCGTTTGTTAGCTCAGAAAAATGCTGAAAACGAATTATTGATGAAAGAAATTCATCATCGAGTGAAAAATAATTTGGAAATAGTTTCCAGCTTACTTGCTTTACAATCGGCTCAAATTGATGATTCAAAAACAAAAGAAGCGATGACAGAAGGACAAAATCGGGTAAATTCGATTAGCATTGTTCATCAAAAACTCTATCAAGGAACGAATTTAGGTTCCATTGAGATGAAAGATTATTTTTTAAACCTCAGTCAAAGCATTCTCGACAGTTTTGGTGCAGAAGAAAAAGTCAAACTGAATTTAGCTATGGAAAAACTCGATTTAGACATCGATACAGCCGTTCCATTAGGATTGATAATCAATGAATTACTGACAAATACCATAAAATATGCTTTCCCTGAAGGCGATAAAGGAACGATTACTATCAAATTAGAAAAACAAAATGACCAACATCTTCATTTGGTTGTCACCGATGATGGCATCGGAAAATCCGGAATTACACACGGAACCGGTTTCGGAACTCAGTTGGTTTCCTTACTCACTCAACAATTAAACGGCACAATGAAAGAAGAATCAGAAAACGGAACAACCCATATTTTTGATTTTAAACTGCGAAAAGCGGCTTAATCATCAAATTGACTCATTGCCACATTGACCAATTGACACATTAAAACTCCTCCGATAAGCAAATCTGCCTTTTCGGACATTTTTTACTCCACTTCGTCCTAAACCCATTTCATTTTCAGTTAATTACATTTTACTTAGTACCGGATTTATATCCAATTCAACTAATCTTAAAAATCAATTAAACATGAAAAATTTAAAAATTACCCTCGTAGTAATGATGGCGATTGTGTTGTTACCTTTTCTTGCAGAGGCACAAGCACAAACGGAAAGTAAAATTTTGTCACTTACTGAAATCACAATTAAACAAGGTCATCGAGCCCAGTTTTTGGAAGCAGTAAAACAATGGAAAGAATGTTATATTGAAAAAAATGGTGCCGATAAATGGGGTTTTTGGCAGCAATTTCAAGGTAGTGGAAATGTATATGTATTGTCCGGCTACAACAACACTTTTGCAGAATTAGATGCGGATGATGCAGCAGGAAAAGCCTGTCGTGACATTGTGAGAGACTTTATTATGCCTCACGTAGAAAAAACCAACTACACTATTTCTAAAACAATTCCGGAAGTAAGTAACTCAACAAATAAAGAGGGTTCAGTTATTTATGTAAACTTTTATAGAGTTAAAAACGGTATTGCATTTTTTGATTTAATAAAAGAAAGAGCGGCAATTGTGAAAGAAATTGAAGGTCAGCCACGTGCCTATTGGTATTCATCTGTTGGTGGAAGTGCTGATAGTGCCGATTATTTTTCTGTGACAACTTTTAAAGATTTTGCAGAAATGGATGTGAAAAAAGAAGGTGTTTGGAAAATGATTGAACGAGTAAAAGGCAAAAAGAAATCAGATCAATTGCTTAGCTCAGGTGTCAGTCTAATTGAAAATTCTTGGTCATACATTTATGTTTATAACGAAGAACTGAGTAGAAATTAAATAATCAACTATAATTCAATTTAATATGAAAAATTCAATTATCATTCTTGTACTATTATTTTCGATAATAAGCTGTCAGAAAACAGAAACCCGTTACACCCAACAATCTCCGGAAATCGATTCGTTTAAAAAATCAATCGAAGCCTATGAAAAAGCAGATTGGGCAACAATGAAATCATTTTATGCAGATTCTGCAAAAATTGAACACAATGTCACAAAAGACAAAGCAGTTAGTGTAGATAAATTAATCGAAATAAGTAAAGAAGACGCAACACTTTTTTCAAATATAGATTTTATTGACTCCGAATCAGAATATGAAATGGTAGTTACCGATGACGGCGAAACTTGGGTTAATTTTTGGGGTGATTGGAAGGGTACATTAAAAGCTACTGGTGAAGAATACATCCTGCCTTGTGCCATCACTGCTCAGTTTGTAAACGGTAAAATTGTTCGCGAAGTAGGCTTTTGGAATACCGCCAAAATTGCCTTGGATTTACAAAAACTTTCTGCCGCCTCAACCGTGGTTGATAGTACTACAACAAGATAATTATTAATTCAAAACCTGCAAGGAACTCAAAAGCTTTGCAGGTTTCTTTAAAAAGAATAAAAATGAAAAAAGCAGGTATAATTGGTGGTTCCGGTTTCATAGGAAGCTATATCACCAAACAATTTTTAGACAATGGTTTTGAAGTAAAAGTTTCCACGACCGATATTTCAAAAGAAGAAAAATACCGTCATTTGATGAATCTGAAAAACGCCGATCATTTATACATTGAAGAATTAAATGTTGAAGATAAAGCACAATTGAAAGATTTTGTAAGTGAATGTGATATTGTTATTCACAGCGGAACACCTTTTCAACTAACCATTACCGATCCCGAAAAAGAACTCTTCACTCCTACTATCAAAGGCACAGAAAACTTTTTGGAAGTCATTAAAGCTACGCCAAGCGTAAAAAAAGTTGTTCTTCTTGCTTCTGTCGCGGCTTGGAATACCAATTTCCCGATGCCTGCAGATGGCAAAAATTTTACCGATACGTTTGATGAAAATGACAAAAGATTTACCAGCGAAATGAGTCATCCCTATTGTCAAGCGAAATTCATCGCCAATCAAGTGGTTGACCAATTTATAAAAGACAATCCTAACCTTTCGTTCGAAATTAGTTCTGTTTCACCCGTTATGGTGATGGGAAAATCAATGTCGGATAGAGAAGATTCTACTTCAACCGGAATGCAATTTTTAATCAAAAATAAAATCGCACCCGATGAATTTGTTCAATCTTTATTTGATAATGATGTGCCTTTTGCCATTGTGGATGTGAAAGACGTGGCACTGGCTACTTTTAAAGCAGCAACGACAAACAATTTACACGGAAAAGATTATCTGTTAACCAGTGAAACCTACAAAGTATCTGATATTCACGAAATGTTGAATGACAGAAAACCTAAATCATCAGCTGAAATTATTTATAAAAATGATTTGGCTAAAAAAGAGTTAAATATGTCGTTCATACCCGTTTTGGAAACGTTAACACAGTAAAATTGAGATGAAGTTTTTATTCGAAAATAATCATATATTCCTCAAAAAATGGTTTTTCATAGTATTTGTACTAATTTTTCAATTGTCGAATAGCTCCGTATTTGCTCAGAAAAGTGAAATAGAAAAAGAAATTTGGCAGCTGGAAAATCGCTATTGGAATTACCTTGAAAGAAACGATTCAACTTCCTATAAAAAACTTTGGATTCATAGTCAAGTCAATTACCAATCGGATGAAATGAATCTATCCGAAGTAAAAAAATGTTCCTATTGGATGAATGAAATCAATGAAGATAGTGGTTTGGAATTCAGTTGCACTTTACACAAAAAAGCAATTGAAATAACTGAAAACGCAATTACAATTCACTATGATGTTGATAAATTTTGGACAGATAAACAGCATAATATCCACAAAAGTGAAACATTCAGTTTTTCACATACGTGGATTAAATTCGAAAATTCGTGGTTATTATCTGATGGAATCGCAATTAAAAATTAGTCATTCAAAGTAATACATTGCCAATTTCACCCTTGAAAAATTCAAAGAATAATTGTAAATTTACCGTTTTATACTTTGAAAATTCAACATGGACGCAAAACATTCGGACGAAGTTTACGGAAGAGCAAGAGTTCAAGAATCAGATGAACTAAAAGCTTACTACAAAGAATTAGAGAATCTTGGAGCTGGTGCTTTATGGACGGTTGCTAATGCTATCGAACCTTGGGAACCTCGCTCCTCTTCTATTCCGATGCTTTGGAAATATGATGATTTGAGAGAATTAGTCCTTAAATCGTCAGAACTCGTAACTCCTGAACAAGCCGGTCGTCGTGTTGTCTATTTGGTCAACGATAAACGAAAAGACGTTTCGGCAGCTGTAGGTTGGTTATATACCGGTATTCAGGTAACTCGTCCGGGCGAATTTACGTCTGCTCATCGCCATCGTGCTTCAGCCCTTCGTTTTATTATGGAAGGCGAAAAAGGGTACACTGTTGTGGATGGAAATAAGATTATGCTTGAAGTCAATGATTTCGTCATCACACCCAATTCTACTTGGCATGAACACGGTGTGGAAGAAGGCGGAAAAACCTGCATTTGGCAAGATGGTCTCGATATTCCTTTAATTAATGCGTTAGAAGCGAACGATTATGCCGTTTTGGATGGCAAACAAGAATTAGCAGCTCCTTTAAATTACTCACCCATTTCCTATGGTTGTGCCGGATTAATTCCAGCTGATAAAACGTGGGACAAACCATATTCTCCACTTTTCAAATATTCTTGGTCGAATGTTTATCCGGCTTTGCTAGAAACGCAAAAAGTGAGTGAAGCAAATCCTTTTGACGGGATTTTTATGAATTATACCAATCCGCTCACTGGTGGTCATGTTATGCAAACGATGGGTGCTTCAATTCAATTATTGCCTGCCGGTTTCAATGGTAAAGCTCATAAACATACAGGATCTTTTGTGTATCAATGTGCTAAAGGTAAAGGCTATTCTATTATAAACGGTCAGCGTTTTGACTGGAAAGAGCGAGATATTTTCTGCGTTCCATCTTGGGCTTGGCACGAACATCATAATCTTTCCGATTCGGAAGATGCTTGTTTATTTGCATTTAATGATTTACCGGTCATTGAAAAATTGGGATTATATCAAGAAAAAATATATTCAGAAAATAATGGTTTTCAATCTTATAACTAAAATTAATTAAATGATAAGATTAAATATATTGATTCTGTTTCTATTTGTTTCAAGTTTAATATTTTCTCAAAAATTAGCATTTGATCAAGGAAAAATCAATCAAAAGAATTACTACGAAGAAATCAGTTTTGAATTGGTAAATGATAAAATCATGCTTCCGGTAGTCATCAATAACAAAACCTTTACATTTTTATTGGATACCGGTGCTCCTAATTTAATTTCAAAACGAGTTTTAGAAGAAATTAATGTCCAAAACACAAAAAAAATAAACGTTTCCGATGCCAACAATCAAAGTGATGAAATGGAAATGGTTGCTATCGAATCAATGAAACTGGGTAATCTTTCGTTTGAAAACAATGTGGCTTTGGTGAGTGATTTGGATAATCATTTTATATTGAAATGTTTTAAAATGGATGGTTTTATTGGTAGTAATTTATTGCGTAATTCAGTAATAAAAATCAGTTTAAAAGATAAAAGAATTATTATTACAGATGATATTAAAAATCTTAAAACTAAATCGAAACCATCTAAATTGAAATTATTTGGAGAACAAAAATCGCCCTACGTAAAAATTAATTTTTCAAAAGATGGTAAGAAAGATGTTACCGAAGAAGTATTAATTGATACAGGAATGGATGGTTTTTATGAAATGTCAAATAGAGCTTTCGGTATTCTTTCTACAGAAAATGTATGGGAAGAATTATCAAGAAGTACCGGTTCAAGTAGCATTGGGCTTTTTGGAACAGCTCCGTTAAAAGAACAAGTTTTACTCAAAGCTCCTTTTTTTGAAATAAATAACACCAGGTTCGAAAATTTAATTACGAACACCACAGATGATAATAATTCCAGACTTGGTTTAGATTTATTAAAGCATGGTGATATTATCATCGACTTTAAAAAGAAGAAATTCTATTTTGAAGCTGTTGAAAATATCGTTTTAGATAAAAAACCGCCTATTTACAGTGCTACAATTATTGATCATAAATATTCAGTTGGATTTGTTTGGGATGTTACTTTAAGAGATAAAATGAATTATGGAGATGAAATCATCCGAGTGGATTCGTTTGTAATTGAAGAAATGGACTTTTGCGATATTGTTAAAATAAAAAACTTCAGAAAAGATAATCAAGCATACGAAATTGAAGTAAAATCGAAAGATAAAACAGAAACAAACATACTACTTATAGAACAGTAAAGACGTTGCAATGCAACGTCTCTATTCGATACAAAAACAAAAAAACAAAAATGAAACTACTCACCTACAAAACAAAAGACACAGAACCCCGCCTAGGCTTTCTTCACAACAACCTAATCATTGATATGGAAGATTTTGGAGAAATATCCAATTTTCCATTACCAATTGATATGTTAGATTTAATTGATTTAGGATTTGAAATCATCGAAGAAATCACAGAAATGATAAAAGAAACCCGTGAAATCGACTTCGAACAAATTGGTTATACCTTTGATGAAGTAGAAATTTTGGCACCCATTCAACGTCCACGAAAAAACATTATCGGAATTGGTTTAAACTACACCGAACACGTAGCAGAAAGTGCTCGAACACTTGATACTACCGGAAAATTACCTCAAAAACCAATCATCTTTTCTAAACCACCAACAGCTGTTACCGGTCCAAATACCGAAATTATATTAAACACAAAACTGACCCAACAATTAGACTGGGAAGTCGAATTGGCTGTCGTTATTGGCGAATATGGAAAATATGTTCCGAAAGAAAATGCGTTAGATTATGTATTTGGTTATACGGTTATAAATGATATTTCTGCGAGAGATTGCCGTCGCGAAGGTCAATGGATTGTTTCCAAAGGACAAGATACTTTTGCACCGATGGGGCCTTATTTGGTTACAAAAGATGAAATTTCAGATCCTCATAATTTGAATTTATCTTTGAAAGTAAATGGCGTTGAAAAACAAAATTCTAACACTAAATACTTACTATTCAACATCAATGCGTTGATTGAAGATTTAAGTACCGTTTTCACTTTAGAACCCGGCGATATCATCGCAACAGGAACACCTTCTGGAGTTGGAGCCGGTCGTAATCCGCAAGAATGGATGTGGGATGGCGATGTTGTGGAAGCCACTGTGGAGGGAATTGGAACGATTGTTAATACTGTAAAAGAAATTTAGTATTCTGTTATTTATATTAACTTGAAACTTTAAACCTGAAACTTTTTTAAAATGAAATACAGAATAGGCCAAATCGTCCCTTCCTCCAACGTAACAATGGAAACCGAAATCCCAGCTATTTTCAGAGCAAGGGAAACTATTTTACCAGAACGTTTTACCTTTCATTCCAGTCGCATGCGAATGAAAAAGGTAACAAAGGAAGAACTCGAAGCAATGGATGCGATGAGTCTAAAATGTGCACAAGAATTATCTGATGCCCACGTTGATGTGATGGGCTATGCTTGTTTAGTGGCCATTATGAGTATGGGTCGTGGTTATCATTGTGTTTCCGAAGTAAATTTGCATCAGGAAACAGTAGCAAACGACTTCCCTACTCCAATTGTAACTTCTGCCGGAGCATTGATTAATGGTTTGAAAGTTTTGGGTGCCAAACAAATTTCGATTATAACCCCATATATGCGTCCGCTCACGGATATGGTTGTAGATTATATCGAACACCAAGGTATTAAAGTGAAAGAAAGCATCGCTCTTGAAATTCCTGATAATTTAGAAGTAGCGGCTCAAAATCCTATGAATTTATTGGAAATATACAAACAATTGGATTTAGCTGACGTTGATGTTTTAGTTGTTTCAGCCTGTGTACAAATGCCTTCGTTAGAAGCTATTGATTCAATTCAGGTAGAATGCGGAATCCCGGTGACTTCCGCTGCAGTTTGTACGACTTATGAAATGATGAAAAAGTTAGGAATAGAAGCTAAATCAAGTATTGGTGGCGAATTGTTGAGTGGAAAATATTGAAAAAGTTCATAACATACAAAATCAAATTTTTCTTGTTTTTGTTGATGGGAATTATGCTGCTGAAATGGTTTGGAATATATTTTGCTTTATCAATTCCAATTCTCGCTTTTGTATTTATAACAATCGTGAAAATTAAAAATCACAATTAATTTCTACTTTTTTAATACGATGTTAGCTGTTTCAGCTGCAATGCCAATAGTTACAATTGAACCACTATTAAATTTTAGAAAATCAGATTCAATTCCATCACTAAAAATAATTCCGCCAGTCGGCATTAAGGATTCGATAGTCAAATGATTTTGACCTTTAATTATTCCGGTCGTAATTCCGGTTTGCGTTCTAATACTTTGAAACGGTTCTCGAACAGCAAATAACAATTCATTATCCTTCAGTTTGGGTTTTTTTGGTTTAAGATTTTTTTCAAACATTCCTGCTACACCATACGCCATATTAAAAACAGAGCTCAACCATCCTGTAGAACCTGCCGGTGTTGAAACAATTAATCCGCTGGAGGAATGTTCTTCGCTTAATTTATTAAAGGCAATTTTATAACGAGCAGAAACATGAGAAGAAGCTCCAATAAACAGATCATTAAATGCTAAAAGTCGTTGTCCGTCATTCAACTTTGCTTCTGCAAATCGCATAGTTTTTGATTGGAATTGTTTCGAAATAACTTGTTCAACACCAACCAAAAAATCAGAAGTATCAAACGGTAACAATACACCATCATATCTTTCTTTATCAGGATTTACGGCTACTATCGGACATCCTTTAGAATATTTAGCTGTGTTTGCAACCAACCCATCTTGGCCAATTACAATAATCAAATTCTTTTCAGAAAATAAAAATGATGGAAGATATAATCGTTCAATAGTTTTGTTTTTTACAACTTTTGAAAGCTGAGTTTGCAATTCAACCAACGCATGATGAAAAGTTTCATGTTCACGAACATAGTCATCAAAATTTCCACCTAGACTTTCGATATAAAACTTGGCTTGAGCCTTTGTGTTAAATCGTTCAATTAAGGCCTCAAGTCGAGTTTTATTCTTGACAATTATAGCGTATTCGATACTCATTTTTTAATTTCTCGCTTATCACTTAAAATAGATTCTAGAAGTTCCGGGCTAATATTTAAATTCCCAATTTTATCAGCATTTTCGGCAAGTTGTCTGAAAGCGAGAGCAATATTAAATTTCGGATCCGGGTTATTATTCAAAGCTGTTAAAATCTTCCAGTCAATATCTTTATAAGGTTTTAAAGTCGTTTCAATTACAAAACCTTGCGTTTCAGCTTCTTTTTTATCGTTGGCCGTTTGTTGCTCGATTAATAATTTTCGTTGATTTTCAACAGCAATATCTGCTTCGAGTTTCATTTCACGGAGTTTTCTGTCGTTATCTGCTTTTTGAACATCCGACTCCATTTTCTTTTCAGCAATTTGCTTTTGCTTTTCTTCCACAGCAATTTCGGTATTCAATTCGGTTTCTCTAATTCTTCGCTCCTGCTCTACAGCAAAATTTCTGCGTTCATAAATGGCTTGGTCGGCTTCTTGTTGCAACTGTTCACGGGTTTCAGTTTCCAATGCTCTCGCCATTTCAGGTGTAGCTTGAATGGCTAAAATATTGGCTCCTAAAATTTCAATTCCAAGCATAGTAATTGCCGGTGATACTTTTAAACCTTCCAAAATTCTATCCTCAATCGTTTTGGCAGATCGAATGGCATCTTTCAATTTAATTTCATGAATATAAGAGGAAGTCGCGGTTTGTGCTTCGTTAATAATTCGCTGATTCAATTTCTCAATATCATTTTTTTTATATTGTCCGATATCAGTAACGGTAAAATCAAGAACATCGGCCAATGTTTTCGGATTGCTTATTTTATAACTAATTTGACCTTGAATCGTCACTGTTTGATAGTCATTCGTCGATTCATTAAAAATAAACGGCAAATCATTACTTCCCATCGGAATCGCAACAATGGAACTATTAGGAGCAAAATAGAAAAAAGAAAGACCTCTACCTTCTCTCGAAATCTTTCCATTCGAGAATTGAAGAACGTAAGTCATTGAATCAAATTTGATGTGTTTTATACCGAACATAGGTTTGTGGTTTTTATCGAAATCAAAGCTATACAAATTAATGTAAGAATCAAAAAAGAATAGTAAATGAATTTTCAGTAAAAAATGTTAGAAATTAACAAACAAAAAAAATGCTTCATTTATTAAATTCAATAAATATTTTAGATATTTACTATTTTAAAAATATCGCTATAATCTTATAATTATATGAATAAACATCTCAAGTACATTGACGGAAATTCAGATAAATTTTGGCAAATTGAAGTTAAAGGAAATCAATATACTGTTACCTACGGCAAAAATGGAACTTCAGGTGTATCACAAATCAAATCATTTGAGAGTGATGAACTTTGTCTTAAAATAGCCGAAAAACTTGTAAATGAAAAACTTAAGAAAGGATATTCAGAAACAGGAGAAGTTGCTATTAAAGATAAAATTGATGCTAAAACCGGAAAAGTAACAAATATAAGTGCCATTCTGGAAGAATATGACGACATTATTAAACGTAAGGATGTAACTCTTTTACTTCCTTTTTTGATTAAATATACAAAAGGAAATTTAGAACCAATTCGTAAACACATCAAAAAAAATAAACGATATTGGATGACCTATGTTGATTTGAACCTTGAACCCGGTGCGAAATTTAAGAGGAATGAATGGCGTTGGGGAATTAGAGGTGATGAAAAGATTACAGAAATAATCTCTCTTAGTGCAATGGCCACGTTTGACAAAACAGATATAATTTCATTTGAAGAGGTGTTTTCTGTTTTGGAAAAAGCAAATGAACCACACATTTTAGAAATTCTTCAATGGGCAAAACCTACATGGATAGAGTTTTTTCTGTTGGATAGGTTCAGAAAAAATGATTGGATTAGTTTTGATTATAACTCTTTACGTTTTCTTGAAGAAAATGATTTTTTATCCTATAATCCTGAACTTTTTACACTTTGTTTATCACGATTTAATAGTTGGCACGGAAAAGTTAAACCGCGGGAATTTATTTTGTTTCTCGTAAATGATAAAACTGCCTACGAAAGGGATGTTCCTCAATTGTATAATTATGAAACTAACATTCAAAATAGTACATTTAGAGAAAATGAAACGGCAAGTTACAGAGAATTCAATACTTGGTCAATTTTATTTTTGCAACTATTAGAAGAAAATAAGTTAGATAAAAAAACATTTATTGAAAATGCAATTCTTATTCAAACCAAAGATTGGAACAATAATCTGAAACTGTTTTTTAGAAAGCTATTAACAGACATAAATCCATCATCAGATGAATTAATTCCTTTTCAAGAATATATATTTACATTTTTTCATAATTCTAATCCAACTATTGTTAATTACGGGGCAGAGTTAATCAAGAAATTGTTTGACCATCCAAAATTTAAAACAAAAATCTATTTGGAATGGTTAGAAAGTTTGATGATGCGAAATGATTGTAAAAACGCCATCAAATCAAGCTTAATGGTGTTAGAAAAATTAAGTAAATCCAATGCTAAATTAAACAAACAAATTGCTTCTTTAATAGTGGACATCTATGTGATTCCGGATTTGAACTTACAAGAAAGAACAACGAAATTACTCATAAAAATTGGCAATGAAAAAGATAAAACACTCACCGAAAAATTAGAATCTTATTCTTCTTATTTACAAGGAAGTATTAAACCACTTTTGAGTAAATTCTTAAGCGAAGAGATAATTCTTGAAAACGAAACCTTCTCTGCCGCGTATCAATATCATCCGCAAAGAGAAAATTATCTTGTTGAAGAAGTTGAATTACCAAAAGATTGGAACGATATTCTTATGCAAATTGGACGTTTTATTTCTTCAGATGATGTCATTGATTCAGAAATTATCTTAAATATCTTCATTACGCAAAGAGATTTATTTCCAGATGATTATAGTAAGCAATTGCAACCTTATTTAAAACAATTGGATAAAACTTATTTTAATAGTGTTTTGAAAAATTATGTCAAAAATTTACTTATAAATAAAATCCCAAACAAAAATCTTGTATATAAAATTGAAGACAAAGAATATATTTCGCTTACAACTTTAAAATTAATTAAACCATTAATCGAAATTACGTTACAAAAGAATAATAAAAACTCAACGTTACCTTTACTTTCGTTACCAACCCACAAGCCGCATTGGATTGAACCAAAAACACTTTTGAACAGATTAATTCAATACGAATCTGCTAATGAAAATATTGACATGGTTGATTTAAGTATTGCCATTAGCAGAATGCCACGTGAAAATGTGGAAAAGGCAATTCCTTTATTAGATAAATTAAATCCTGAAATGAAGGAATTAATGGCGTATTGTTTAGGTACTTCAAATGAACTTAAAATCAATAACAATTCGACTTCACTATTATCAAAACTTTTTCAAAAAGCAACCGGAAATTCGCAAAACGCAGAAAAATTAGCACTTTGGGCTGTGGCTGCACGAACTTTTTATCCAAATGATACTTTTAATGATTTTGAAAAAACCGAACTCAAGGAAATTCCTTTTGTAACAGCTCCTTTTGTCCCAAAAATTGAATTTAAAGAGAAATGGAATGAGTGGAAAAATTATCAAACAAAGGAATTGGAACGTTCGCCATCTTGGACGGAGTTACGATACAACCTTCCAGTTGAAAAATCGGTTCCTAGAAATTTTATTTATAATTTAGATTTGCATCCCAAAAAAGAAAGATATACTTGGCATTCTGAATATGTTTTGAATTCCGACGAAAACACATATTACTGGAATAGCCTAATGCCCCAAAATAACGAACCATTGGCTTGTCTTTTGCTGAAAAAAAACTGCAAAACTGCCGATGGAACAAACAATGAGTTAAAAGGTTTTTTAAATGTAATAAACCAGAATGGATTTCAATTTACTGATACCTCCTTACTCGTTTTTGCTTGTTGTTTTTTTCAAGAAAAAAAAGAAGTTAGGTTATTGGCTTCTGAGGTTTTAATTAATTTAGTAGAAAAACAAGCAATTGACATACATACTTTTTCTGAAAAAATAGCCTTATTAGTTTCAAATAAATATGGTGTTTTACTGCGAATGGTTGACGGAGTTATAGCGTTAAAAGATACTTCGCCTCAACATAATGCCGCTTTATTTTTAGTATTAGATGGGATTTTTAAACGATTCGTTATCAAAGATAAATTGCCTACAAACTTTAAAAAAATGGTTGAAAATTATGTGGATGTTACGCTAAAAACAAATAGTAAGCCTTCTTCTGAAAGTATCGCTTTTTTTGAAAAACACAAAGAGAACAATTCATTAAAACAATTAATCAAACAACTACCAATCTCTTAGCTATGAATGATTTACAATATAAATATCAAAGTATTTCTACTCTCAATAAAACCAAAGGAATTAATAATTTGGTAATGGCTCATCAATCAGAAATTGAAGAAGTAAATACAATTCCATGCTTTTTTTGGGGTAGTTTAACAGAACCCTATATTACTGCCAAATGTTGGAGCACCATTGCAAAAGTGGTTCGATCCAGTTTTGGTCCGATTCCGCCAAGTCTTCGCGATCCAATTGTGTCTGCCGGTGCAGAACGACTTCGGTTTGAAGGTTTCTCATCCTGCAATGGCGTTTATGTTCGCTTAGACATGAAACCGGAAGCAATTGATGGAGAATTCATTGCATCAGGAACGACCAATGTTGATTTTAATGAACCTATGCTGAATGCTTTAAATGCAATACAAAAAAATGAAAAGGTAACGCTTGCTGTAGGTCAACACGACGTTCAAGTGATAACCACCAAAACGAAAGTAGTAGAAAAAAAAATTACACTTCCAACCCGCTGGATAAAAGGATTAACGAGTGTTCAACTCTATTTAGCTGATATGGAATTGAAATTTGAATTGTCTAAAATACAAACCATTCAACTTTTTCAAAACCTTCCTAAAGGAAATGTAAAAGGAGAATTCTATATTACTAAAAGAGCCGATAAATTTATGTTTTCAACTTTATCAACGATAGATAGTACCAGAATTGGCGGAATTCATAGACTTCGACTATTGGAAGGAATTCTACCGATTGTTGAGAAAATTATGATTTATGAATCTATGGATAAGGAAACTTGTGCAGTGGTTGCAGAATTTGGAAAAATGCAATTACTTATGGCCTTTTCTCCTGATGCTTACCGTGGTTTTTCAGGAGAAGGAAAAGCATTGGAAAACATGTCTGAAAATTTACCCGTCGAGTGGATTTATGGTTTAAATAGTCTATTAAAATCAAATGAATCTTTTGACCCTACCCTACTTTCATTAGAAAATGATATCGATTTTAAAACAATGGAGAATTTGACAGCCAGTCTATCATCAATGGGATTATTGGGATATGATATTACACAAAGAAATCACTTTTATAGACGATTACCATTTAAAACAGAAAGAATTCTAAGTCTTAATCCACGTTTAAAAAACGCAAAAAAATTAATTGATAATGATGACATCCAAATAGTAACAAAACGACACAATTACATCGAAGCCAATGTAAAAGGAACTGGTGTAACACATCGGGTTATTTTAGATGGCAATAACCAACATTGCACCTGCGATTGGTTTACAACCTATCAAGGAAAAAGAGGTATTTGTAAACATATTTTGGGTGTAAAAATGATAGGGGAATAGTTTATCACTCTTCCCCTAAACACCAATGCAAAATCTTAGCAATATTCTTAGCATCATCTACTCCTCGGTGATGTGTACCTTCTAATGGAAGATTCAATAGTGCTAAAGCTCCGTTCATGCCAACTTTCTTATGCATACCACGGACTTCACTAAACAATTCTTTCACATTGATGTGATGGCTGCCTAGCGGGTAATGCACATTTCTGAGTTTGCATTGTTTTTTAAGCATATTCAAATCATACTGACCATAGCTAGCCCATGTGTATTGGTCTGGTTGATAGTCACGTTCAAGCATCTCGATAGCTTCTTCAAAACTCACACCCTCCCTATCCAATAGTTCTTGTGTGATGGTAGTTAATTCCGTGCAAAATGGACTCACTACCGAACGTTCGGGTTGGATTAATATGCCTTTGTTTTTGGAAATCATTCCGGTTTTTGTATTTAATTCACAAATACCGATTTCTATGATTTCATTCACTTGCCCTTTCGGAATTTCTCCGTTCCAGCAAGTGGCTTCTAAATCGATTACGATTATTTTTTCTGTTGTTTTCATTTTGTTTTTTGAGGCTCAAAGCCTTCGTGATTTTTAATTATTAATTTGTGAATTCAGTGTTGAATTCTATTCTGAATTTTTAATCCAAAACTCCATTTTGCTTTTAATTACAGCTTGCAGCAAAAGCAAATATTTTGATAACTAATATAGCTATTTTCAAAAAATCCATAAAATCTATGTTGTTATTATTATCTTCCATCTTTTCTTGGTTTTAAAGAAACCCCGAAAAAATGTTTTCAGGGTTTCGGTTATTTTACAAAAATGTCTTTTAATTGTCCAATGATGTTTCCGCTTCCGGATACGGTGATCTCACCAATTTTATCGGCAATTTTCTCTACGTATTCCATCTCTTTCAATTTCCACAACATTTCATTATCCTCCATTAATTTGGCGGTGTTCAACAAGCTTCTCATGGCAGCTGTTTCTTCTCTTCGCATGATGCTGTTGGCTTGGGCTTTCTTTTCGGCCACCAACACTTGGTTCATGATTTCTTTCATATCACCCGGCAAGATAATATCTCTAATTCCGGCATCACTGATTTTCAATCCTAACGCATCGCTTTTCAAGTCGGTTTGCTCTAAAATATCTTGAGCAATCGTATCTTTTCTGCTCAACAATTCATCTAAAGTAAAACTTCCTACAAAAGCTCGTAACGCTAACTGCATCAATACATACAATTGTTTTTCAAAATCTTTGTTTTCAACCAACGCTCTTGTAATGTTGACCACTTGGTATCTCACAAAAAAGTTAATTCTCAAGGCTGCTTTGTCTTTGGTTAACAATTCTTGACCGGAAATTTCCATTTGTTGCATTCTGACATCAGCGGTTTTCACCTCAACAGAAATTGTGTTATTCCAGAAATAATATGTTCCTGCTTGTAACTCTTTTACAAAAGTTCCGTTTACAAACAATAAACCTTTTTCATAGTTCATCACTTGAAATATTTTGATATAAGCTCTCAACTTACTGTTTTCCAAAAGTGCTTGATTCACAGCTTCTGTGATTTCAACTTTAGACAAATCCACTTTAATGAAACTATTTTCTTTATAACCTTTCCAGAAAGCATATCTTCCGGTGGTCAAGACTTCGCTAAAAATACCGTTGACAAAGTACAAGGCAATTTCAGCATCGCCTACTTCAACAATTTCTAACAAAGAAGCTAAGGTTTCATTTTGCAATAAAATGGCTAATTCAATTGGTGCTACGAAAGATTGTTTCATTTCATACACCATAATTTCTCTTTTGCCCAAAATCCAGAATTCGCCTTCTTGCAACACTCTTTCTAATTTTCTGTTTCTAAATACCAATCCTACTTGATAGGCATTAATTGTAATTTTTCTAATCATTTTATTTCGTTTTTTGTTTGTTTATTTATAAAAAACCATTGATCTATGTCCTCAAAAAAAGGACGGAATAAAGGAGGTTTACGTAAGTATTTGATTGGTTTCTATCTTATTTTCTAAAAGAAATCACTTCTTTCAGGCAAAGCAAAAAGCAAAAAAACAGTTGCGAGAACGTCGTCTTCATTCAGGTCTTTTTTGGAGTGTGATTGGTTTACGAATAAACCCATCACCAACAAAGACCAACAGTTTTACTTTTCATTCTTTTGGTGAGTGAATGAAACTCGGTGAACAGTTTTCAAGACTGCTGGGTGACATCCTCTGTCAAACACAATTAAATGTTGTGTGTAGGATTCGAACCTACGTAACCAAAACTAATGCTCTAACCAACTGAGCTATCCGCCTAGGCGGAATGGGAGTCGAACCCACGACCGTTAGTGGCGATGATTTTTTGGCAAACCACCGAAACCTCCAACTCAAGTTGCACAGTACAACATCATTCGCCAAAGCGAAACGAATACTGCAATGGTGCTATACAGAAACACGCAACAGGACTTGGTTAGTATTTTACTTCCATTTGTCATTTCGACGTGAGACCTGTCCGCCGTGGCGGAAGAAATCTAATAATCTTTATATTCAAAGAACTTGTTTGTTAAACAAAGATTTCTAAATAACTACGCAATTATTCTGCGTAGAATAAAATTTGTCTGGGAAGCAATCCCGATAGCCATCGGGAGAACCTGCGACCTCCTGCGTCCAAGGCGGGTAAACAACCACTGTTATCTTCCCAGTTTTGCGGCTTATACGAGAATCGAACTCGTGGTGCCCGAGAGACAGTCGGGCATCCCGATAATTATCGGGACCAATAAGCCGGTTCCTTTCTACAGAACTATTTGCGATTTTGACAGGACTTGAACCTGTAACCTTTTGATTAACAATCAACCGCTCTACCATTGAGCTACAAAATCATTATTCTCTTTTCTTTATAAAATCCGTTACAATCCATGTTTGGCAAAGCCAATCCGTTTCATCCGCATTCTATTTTTTCGCCACGGATTACACTGATTTTAAATGATTTAAATTGATTGCATTATTCTAATTTTTAAAATCTGTATTCAAATTATTAGACATAAAAAAAGCACCTCATCAAAGGTGCTTCGTATCATTACATTGGAATACTATTATTCCAACTGCCTGCTCTCTTGCACCTGTTTATTATCAAATCCGAACTCAAAACTTGAGTTATGATCTTTGTTACTATCTATTTTATTTGAATAACGCATATTCTATTTTTTATAAAAATTATTTATTTTCTAATTATTGGTAAAAGGATTAATTTTCTAATTGACATATTGACAAATTATCGAATTGCCCCATCAAAAATTCCTCCGCAAAGATAAAGTCAAAAAAAACTAACTTCCAAATAAAAAATTGATTTATTTTACTGATTATCAATTACTTAAATCTATTTTTACACAATAAAAATCCTGTCCGTATTGCTACAGATTCGATGAAATTGTCAAATGACTGTCTCTCATTTGGTTACTTTTCAAGGTTATGATTCAATCATTTGGTTACTTGTGAAACATTTTTTTAAATTATTTTTCATTTTTTTCATTTTCAATCGGTATTAAAACAAAAAAACGCCCTTTTTGCAAAGGACGTTTGTGTATATTTAGCTGTTTTTATGTCAAAATCAATTCAATTTTTCTTCAAAACAAACCCCACGTCCCATAAATTTACCCGGATTTTTCCCGAATAAACGATCACTTTCTATCGAAAGGATACTGTTTCTATGTTGGTTTGTGTTTTTCATGATGGGGCAAATGTAGAAAAAAAAGATGGAATAAAACAAATGGGCTGGTTTGAGTGACTTAATTTTTTGTGATTGACAGATGATTATAATTGTCATCCTTCGCCAAACGTCAACAAATTACTGTCGGGATCCAAAAGTGAAAACTCTCGTTGCCCCCAAGGCTTTTTTTCTAGTAAACCATTCGGATGAATTCTCACTTTATTGTCTAATAGGGTTTGATAAAAATTATCAATTTGATTCACACGTAGGTAAACCTGGCCATAATTTTGTTCAGGATCGAGGTCTGCAAACAGAAAAAAATGAATTTGAATGCTATCTTTTTCAACCATCAAATACTCGGGATAATCGTGACTTCCGAAGATTTTGAAACCTAACTTTTCAGTATAATACCGTATGGTGATAGTTTTATCCCGCATTGGTAATTTTGGGTGGATTGCTGTGAGCATGTTAGTTATTGTATTTATTATATATTCGAAAATACAAAAAACTAAATAAAATAACCTCCTTTTAAATTTACATCTTTTGTCATGATATGAAATCACATATCTCTAATTAATTCAATATCTTGCATTAAAATTGAAAAGAATAATTTCAATAATAACGAATGAAAATGCAGTTGTAAAGTGATTTTATAATGTAAGTTAACAACCATAACCCATCAAAAATTCAACTATGAAAAAACTCATTTACTTCTTCTTGCTCTTCAATTCTCTACTATCCTTTGCTCAAGACCGTGGTTTTTATTCGATTAATGATATGAATTCAGAAGAACCAAGATTTAGTTTTGGCTTACAAAAACAACGAACTGCATCGATTAGTCTAGGCGACATTAATAAGGATGGAAAGATGGATGCCGTTGTGGCAAATGGACGACATTGGCCTGAAACAAATTACATATTCTATAATTCCGGTAAAGGTTTTAATTCGATGAAGCCTTTGGATAACCTCAGCTCAACCAGTTATGCTGCGGAATTAGTGGACTTAAATAACGACGGACATTTAGACATTTTAGAAATAAACGATAACGCACCGCATAAAATTTACCTCAACGATGGTTCGGGAAATTTCACATTTCATTCTGAAGTTGGCGAAGTTTCTAATGCTCGAAACGTGGCATTGGGCGACCTTGACAATAACGGATTCATCGATTTTATCATCACTAATAGAAGTCAGCAGAACATGATTTGCTACAACAATGGAAAACTGGATTTTGATTGCGTAAAATTGCAAACCACAAAAAACTCAACCATTGACATTGCCATACACGATTTAAATGGTGATGGTCTCCCCGATTTGGTTCTGGCCAACAGAGATACTATTCCGAATGAAATTTACCTCAACAAAGGCAAACGCCAATTTGAAAAAAAACTTGATTTTGGCACCGGAACATTTGAAACCCGTTCGGTTGCCATTGCCGACATGAATAACGACGGCATGTTGGATATTGTTACCGGAAATATTAATGGAGCCAATATAATTTACTTTGGAAATAAGAATTTCACCTTCAGCGAAACACGCTCATTTGGTCGAGACGATACGGACACCTACAGCATTGCCCTAGCCGATTTTAATAAAGACGGTTTTATAGATATCGTGACCGGCAATTACGGAAAACCAAATACCGTTTTTATGAATCGTGATGGAACTAATTTTGAAGAAATCAATCTAACCGAAAGAGCCTCCCTCACCTATGGTGTAACCGTTGGCGATTTAAATGGCGACGGCTGGCTAGACATTGTTATCGCCAATTCTGATGATTTTAATGTTTATTATTTGAATGTTTTTTTTAGGGAGAAGTAGGTTTGTTTGAAAGATTGATTGTATTGGCAATACTTTACTTTTTACTTGTTTATAGTTCAGCTCTGAAATTTAATAACCCCTAACCAAACCAACACAATATAAACCAAACACATCACCGCCATGAAACGAGTGAGATAATGAACTATCGTAAAATACCAAGGAGCTTTCTCCACCAAACCCGGATTGATTTTGGTTAATCGCTTTTTGAAAATGGATGTACCAATAGGAGCTACATACCAAAATAAGGCAAAGCCGATGAGGAAAAATAAAGTGAATTGGAGTTTTTGGAGTATCATTAATTTATAAGTTGTATAATTCCTCTCGTATCTTAACCAACATTGAAATCGCTTTTTCTTGATTCGGTTGTTCGGAATAAAAAAAGTTCAATATAATTTTACAATAAAATCAATTAATTTTTTATTCTAACATTAGGGTTACCGTATAAGTGCATTGCTAACCTTCCTTCGGCTACAAAGTATGCACTTGAAATAGATTCTTTATAATTAGAAAGCTCATTATTAGCATAATAAACAGCTTCACTAATATAAACTCCTGTTTTAAACTTTTTGATGAACTCATCAAGCCAAAACTCAGGAATTGTAACTTCTAATGCCCAACAAGGAGCAATTACAGTCTTATATCCAAAGTTTATAATTTCATGAACTAAAGATGTTACACGATTAGAAAAGAAATTTTTATCCATCTTCCCAGAATGACAAACAAATAATATCGCAATATCTCCACTTCCAAACAAAAATTCATTTGACATTATTGCACTATAATTTTCTTGGCTTTTATAAATTGCTTTAAATGATGAACCATTTAATTCTCCATGAGCAAAGAAAATATTAATATTGGAATTTAAATGTTCAGAATTTAAATTTATTATTGTTTTAATTTGGTTAGCTTCTAGAACATGCTTTAATTTATCATATCCATAATTTATATCAGGGTCACCTTCTTCAATTGGAGCCCAACAAGTAGAGGTGAAATTCTTTTCAAGAGTATAATCTTCATTATTCTCAATAAACCATTCCAACAACATAACATTTGATAATTTATAACTTGAACCAAGAAATTCATCATTATTTACAATAAGATTAATTGGAAAGTTTGATAGTTCTATGCTTGTAGAAATTAATAATTCATCAAAAGAATTAGTATTTAAATCTAAATTTGTATAAGATAGTTCATTAATTAGATTTTTATATTCTATTTCTTGTTCATTAACATCAAAATATTTTTTAGAATTAAAGTAGAAATCTTTTTTCTCTTTCTGCCATTTATTCATCTTTTTAATTGACCAGTCATTAGCTTTTGTAATTGTAAACTCTTTTTTAGAATTAATGGTTAAAAAATAAACTTCTCCATTTGAATTAAACAAGTAAATGAATAACTGATTATCTTTAAGGTAGATTTTACTTTTTATAAAGTCTAAATAGTTATTTAAAAAATCAAAGTTTTTATTGCTCATAATAAGAGGAACAACAGTATTCTTTTCATAATATATGTTCTTGTATATAGGACTTATGTCATTTGCTATGAAACCCGACAAAAGAATACTTTCAAAGTCATGGTTAATTATGCCTTCTCTGACAAGGTTATGCATGTCTAATTCAAGGTTTTGATTTTCAAAAACAAAATCATCAATCACTGCTGTGTTTAATGTTTTCTTTAATGAGTCAATAAAGTTGTTTTTTAAATTTTCATTAGAAAAATGTTTCTCTTTAAATGGTAAAAATTGCTCACTACTAACTTTACTTTCTAATAGTTCAATGTAGTCATCTACATTATATCTATTATCAATTACACCTTCATCAATTAGTCTTTTGATATTATAAAAATAATTTAACCAAGGTAAAATTCCTTTCTCATTGAATTTTATTATTTTTTTTGATTTAAATTTAAAATAATTAAAAGAGTCTTCCATTAATAATTCCATATCCTTTTTATCAGAATTCAAAAAAGCAGATAGATAATAGCTTAAATGAACTTTTTGCTCATCATATTCTTTAAGGTTTATAGATTTCAAATATTTAAACACACTTTGAACTAATTGTTTAGAAAATATGTTTCTTGAAAATTTAAGCACATTAAAGAATAATTCAACAGTTTCATGGTAAGTTAATTCTTCTTCTAAAGATATGGCTGTAATATATAAACAGCCATAAATGGAAGCATCAAATATATTTTTTTGTTGCTCATAGCACACAAATAAAACTCCCCATCCTCGGTGTAATCTTTTCTCATCTATTGAAATTAAAAGTACTTCTTCTGAAAGATTTCTTGCTGTTTGATAATAATTATTGAAGTTTAATGATGAAATTATGTTGTTGACAGCACTATAAAATTCAAAGTGTAGGTTGTATTTATCTTTATAGTTCTTTATTATTGCTAAGGATAACAAAAAAATATTAAAATCTTCGGGTAAATATCTTGTAATTGTAACTGTTGCTAACACTTCAAGGTTTAAAGTAATAATTTGTTTCTCCTCTACCTTGTTTAAATTAGTATCTGATTTGAATTCAGATAATCTGATTACATTATTGCCAACTAATAACTTATCCATCAATTTATAAGTATCTTCGGTTTCAAACTTAACTGAATTAAAAGTTTTTGTGTTTTTTACTTTAATTGATTCAAGATTATTTAGTGTATTAGTAAAATAATGAATTAAATGGGCAAATCCCCTAATATTGATTTTTTGAAATGATTTTGAAATTTCATTTCTGTTCAAACCAAATTCATATTTACTATGTGCTAAAAGATTGAAAATATCAGTCAAATAATATTGGATTGTTTTATCAATCAACTTATCATCATCATTACTATTTGAGTTGTAGTATTGTAGATTCAATACATTATTTAGTTGATTGATTTTGATTTCAAGATTTTCCCTTTCATCTACATAATCACACACATCTATATATAACTGCATCCTATCAGAATTAGGAAATACAGCTTGTTCTTTCCAGTATAGCTTACTTAATATTTCCATTATTGGTAATGGTTTTATTTGAAAATTTAAAAACGCATTATTGAACTCATCCTCATTTTCATAATAACTGAAAATATTATAAACTACATTTTTTTTGCTTTTAGAACCATAGTTTATTCTTCCTCTTTGAAATTCTCCTGTGACAAAATAGTTATTTAACAATCTTTTATCAAATATTGAAACTCCATCTAAAAACATTCCAGAGAAGATGGAATAATTTAAAACAATTATTGGTACAAAATCTTTTTCCTTATAAACCTTTTTTAGAGATTGTATTTTGGATTGTATTTTTTCAACAGATTCACTAACATAATTAAGTGAATCATTAATTTCTGATGACTCTATTGGCATTTTTTCCAAAACAACAACTTCAATTATTAGAAAATAATCCCTTAACTCATAAACAATATTATTTTCTTGTTTATCATTTGAAATATTAATTAAATCAAATTTGTACTCGTTGTCTATATTTAATCCTTCAATTATTTCTTTTTTAAAATTGATTATCTTTTCCTTTTTTTCAATTTTAGCTACTTCAATGATGCTTTCAAATAATAGATCTACATTGGGTGCACTTAATAATGAAAATGACAAGTATATTGTTTCATTAAAATAGTATAAAGGTTTTCTCCAAAAGTAGGGCTCTTCACTTTTTTCTGTTATAGCATCGATAACTTTATCAATACTATTGTTGTTTAAATTGCTTACACTTGATAAGTAATTTATCAATTCCTGCTTATTTATTTTAAAAGCTGTTGAAAAACTATTTTTCTTTTTAATTTGAAAATTAACAATCCTCTCAATATATATTATTACTTTATGAATCTCGATTAATTTTAAACCATCATAATATTCAAAGTTTAAATTTTCTAAATACTTATTTGTTTTTAAATACCTTGAAAAATCTAATATTTCATTTTCATCTCTTCCATTATTTTTCTCAAAATTTATATTATGTATATTTCCATTAGTAACATTATAGTTTAAAATTTTATACTCGATAAAAATATTTTTGTTTTTAAAGCCATTTGCAAACACACTATATTCATTAACATGATTTCTATCTCTTATTTCAGAAACACTAGAAAGTGTTCTAATTAATCTAGATTGGTCTGAAAGTTTTATTTTAGTTAGATTTAAATCTTCATCAATTAATATGGAACCTCTGTCCTCAATAAGAATTTCATAGAAAGATTTAAAACTATAAATGTTTCCCGCACAATACCAAACTGCATAGAAATTCTTTTCTTCCTCAACTATGCTTTTTTCAATTTTTTGACTGATTTCTTCCTCATTTTCAAGTATAAAAATTAATATATTAAGTATATCTCCTCCTCTTTCTAAGATATCTTTAGCATTTATTTCAACATTATCTTGATTATTATATTTCACAAAACCGAGTCTTTCAGCATTTAAAGAAAATGTATCTCCCGCAAATGGTTTTTTAAAAATATCGGAATGTGCTTGTAAATAAATTTCATTTAATGATTTAAAAACAAAATCAAGAACTTCTTCTTTATTCTCAAATGATGCAAAAATATTTGATATTATTTTAATACTATCTAAATATATTTTGTTACATTCAATAGAAAAATTTATAAAATCTAAATCTTCTTTATCTAAGTTTTGGTAATCAAATTCTAGAATAATATCATCTAATCTAAAGTTAAAAGTAAAGGGGTCGGGTATTTGAACTTTTCTCATAAAGAAGTTATTTTATGAATTAATCATTTTAAATTAGATGTAACAAAGGTGCCTTCTTTTTCTTTTAACTATTCCAGTATTTTATCTTTCATACTTTAACAAATTTAACAAAAAACCAACCACAAAACCAATGTAATATATTGACTTTGCGGTTGATTTATTAACATTTTTTTGAGGGGCTGAGTTGCTGAGATGCTGAGTTACGTTCATTCAAACAAACTGCTTTGTAAGAAAAACATTCTCACCAATTACCAAGCAACCTGAAACCTGAAACCCGCAACCCGCAACTCGCAACTCGCAACCCGCAACCTTCAACTAATCCTCCCGGCTCCCATCATCCGCCATTCTCACCAACTTCGGTGTAAACTTCGCCACTACGTCCACCAATTCCTGTTGGGCAGCCATCACTTGATGAATGTCTTTGTAGGCCATTGGAGCTTCGTCTAAGCCGGCACCAATTAAGGTAACGCCGTGGTCCTTTAGGATGGTTTGCATGGCGTTTTTGGTAATGGTTTTTTCGGCTTGGGTTCGGCTCATTTGTCGTCCCGCTCCGTGTGAGGCAGAATTAATCGCTTGCTCCTCGCCTTTTCCTCGCACCAAAAATCCGGGTGCAGTCATACTGCCAGGGATAATTCCCATCACGTCTTTTCCGGCTGGAGTAGCTCCTTTTCGGTGAACGATGACTTCTTCGCCATTCCACACTTCTTTCCAAGCAAAGTTGTGGTGGTTTTCCACTTTTGCCAAAACGGTTGCTCCCAAGGCGTTGGCAATTTTGTCGTGAATCACTTCGTGACAAGCCGACGCATAATCGCCGGCTAAATTCATTGCCAACCAATATTCTTGTCCCAATTGCGAGTTTAAATCCAAATAGGCTAAGTTTTTGGCCACTTCGGGTAACTTGCAAACGTCTTTGGCTAGTTTGGTATAATGTCCGGCAATCGTAGCTCCAAAACCTCTGGAACCAGAATGGGTTAACAACGCCACATAGTTTCCTTTCGGGATGTTTAACACCGCATCGTCTTGAGCAAATTCTAAAATACCGAATTCCACAAAGTGATTTCCACCTCCCGATGAACCCAATTGCGACCACGCTTTGTCTTTCAGGTTTTTGATGAATGGATTGGTGTCAAAGTCTTTGCTTTCCAACACGGCATGATCGGTTTTATACTGTCCATGAAAACCGTGACCGGCTCCAAATTTAGTATGAGCAATTAATTCACGTTTGAATTTATCTTCGTTTTCAAAATAGAAATCTGCTGCAATATCATAAATAGAAAGTGCCATTCTGCAGCCAATATCCACGCCCACTCCATACGGAATAATGGCATTGTTGGTGGCCAAAACCCCTCCAATTGGCAAACCATAGCCTTGGTGAGCATCGGGCATCAAGGCTCCGGCAACGGTAACAGGTAACTGCATGGCAATTTCCATTTGTTTGATGGCACCTTGTTCAATATGATCGGAACCATAGGCAACATAGGCTTTGGTTTCGGGATTTAACTGAATAAAATCTTCCGGCTTTTCATTGCTTTTTTCGATGATGGCAGTGGCTAATTTGCCAAAGACTTTGTCATCCAAATAGTTTTCCGGTTGGGCTAAAACAGAGACATAATGCGTCATCATTTCGGCACGGTTGTATCCGGTTCTTTTTTTATTGATGCGTAGAGCAATGCCCATGATCGAACCTTGTTCGTATCCCAAGGCTAATAAATCGTTTCCGTTGATTGGTGTGTTCATGTTTTCTTTCCTTTTGTGAACCCGACTGTTGTCCGTTGCAACAGTCGGGTTGATTTTCTGTTACAAAGATTTAAGCATTGCTACGCAATTATTTTGCGTAGTAAAATATTTTCTCTAAATAAACCAAAAAATTCTATATTTACCTCTTAACTTATCGCTTTTTAAAGATGAATTTTACACCGGATATTTTTCAAGCCTTTCAAACCAAATTAAAAGTAGGAAACCGCAGAACCATTCACTTGAATGCTATTCCCGGAAATTCGAGGTATAAATTCGATTTGGCACGTTTGGCTACCATTCACAAAAGCTTACCGGAACATTTTATATTGGATTTGCTGACATTGCGGAATGTGAATTTCAAATTTTCCATTCATGACAAACCCCAGAAAGCTCAGGAAGTTGCAACAAAAAGCGACAGTATTTATTTGAATGACTATGAAGATTTTGAGCCCAAACCCAAAGTAAAAGAAAAAACAACCGACCTGAGTAAAGAAGAAGCCGAACGGTTGATTGATTTACAAAAATTGGCTTCAGGATTGGAAAATCTGATTTTTCAAAATGAAGTAATTCAGTCCGAAAAAGGATTGAATTCGTTAGGATTTGGTTTTCCGCTATTGATTAGAAGAGATATGCACGACGGACAAATTTCGGTTTCTCCTATTCTGATTTGGTCTATTAAAATCAAGCCTTCACCGGAAATGAATACGTGGGAAGTGAGCCGCACCGAAGAAGATCCAATCTATCTGAATGAAGTATTAATCAATCATTTGCAAACCGATTCGGGTGTTTTTTTAGAACCCATTCCGGCTGAAATGCTTGAAGATGGCAAGATTGACAAACCGGAATTGCAAGCCATTTGTCAATCGATTTTGCAGCAATTGCATGTAGATCAAAACCTAGATTTTATTCTGAACAATTACGAAGCCATTTTACCAATCAAAAACAAAGCGGCTTACGAAAAACTTTTACCCAAAAAAGGCGATGCAGTTATTGAAAAATGCGGACTCTTTTCGTTGTTTGAAGTACAAAAGCAAAACATCATCAATGATTATGGCGATTTGATTTCGAATTTTAAAGCGGAAGAAAAAGCGGCAATCGAAAAAGTATTTCAATCGATCACGGCTGTTGAAACCGACCCATCGCAACAAGGTGTGTTAGAATCTCTAAAAACCAATTCCAAAATAGTTATTCAAGGTCCACCCGGAACAGGAAAAAGTCAAACCTTAACGGCTTTGCTAATCAATGCATTGGAAAACAAGCAAAAAACCATAGTAGTATGTGAGAAACAAACCGCTTTGGAAGTCTTGCAAACTGCCATGCAAAACCATAAATTAGACAAGTATTGTGTGATGATTAAAGACAGCGTTTCCGACCGGAAAAATGTGGTGGATGCAGTTCGAAATGTGGTGGATAATACCAAATTTAAAGAAGCCACACAAGTGTATCCACAGAGTGTTTTGCAAGAACAATTGGATAGCATTCATTTGTCTAAAAATGAGATTAACGCCGTACATCACAAATTAAATGAACAGCTGATTAACAATCAAAGCTGGTCGGAAATCATTGGGCAATTATTGGATAGTTTAACGTTAAAAGAAGACGTCAACCTACAAGCCTTGCCGTTTGCATTTGATTCGGAAGAATGGATTAGGCTAACGGAAATGATCGAGCAAGGTCAACCGTTGTATGACAAGTTCAAACCCTACAGCGAAAATTTGTTTTACAATTCAACTAAAATTACCGAAACCGATGCCTTTACTAGCCAACTTGGTTTGAATGAAGCTTTTCAGAAGTACCAATCTGATTGGCAGAAAATCAATCAAATTATAAAGAATTACGAAGCATTTTATTATACCAAACGAAAGGAAGAATTTACTCTTCAACTGGAAGAACTACAAAAAAGCCGAAACGAAATGTTTGTGCTAACCGCCACTTTAGGCGAGCAAAGTGATGAATTTAATCTCGCTAAAACCAATGGTTTTTTCTATAAAGTTTCTTCTTGGTTTTCTTCTTCCAAAAAAACGGTTTTGCAACATCAGGAAACCTTGCGGGAATTGGGTAAGAAAATCAAAACCATCAGTTTGCATCAAAATTTTTATCCGATAGAAATCACTGCTAATTTGTGGCAAAACTTATTGGAATGCAAGAATTATGAAGACAAAATCGAGTTAGCCAAACAAACGTTTTCCGAAAAAATGGAAAATGATTTTAAACAAACTGACTTATTAAACTTTTTTGAACGCAATTATCAAAATGCCGATTTGGATCAAATCGTTTTAAAAACTAAAAAACTAAAACGATCGCTACAAGAGGATAATTGGTTGCATCAATTGGAAATGGGAACTACTTTTCCGCAGTTCAATGAAAGTATAACTACTGTTTTAAATCAACATGAAGCGAATAAAATGCATCCGGACAATCCGTTTTTGATTGCTTACAATTGGCATGCGTTTCATCAATCGTTAACTAATTTTCAAAAACAAATTCTTACGCATCTTTATCCGGTAAAGTATTGGAAAGACTCGTTTTTGTTTGCTTATTTAAATCTTTTGCTGAAAAACAATTCGAATAATAGTCTCAATTTCAGTGAAGAACATTATGCTTCGATGGCAAAAAAATTGGTTTATTTTTCCGGTACGCAAAAAAATTACATTGAAAGTTATTGGAAAAATAAACAATTGAAAGCAGCCGTTCATTTTGAAAAAGAAAACAAAGAAATTACGGTGGCCAATTTATATAACAAACGTAAAAGTGTAAAATTTAATCGGCTTACGTTACGACAAATTGTGAATATGGATACCGATTTGTTTACTGCCTTTTTTCCAGTTTTATTTACGACTCCCGATGTGTGTTGTAATTTATTTCAAGGAAAAAATTTCTATTTTGATAATGTGGTATTTGACGAAGCCAGTCAGCTCAAATTAGAAGACAATTTACCGGCATTGTTGAAAGGGAAAAATATTATTATTGCCGGTGATGAACACCAAATGCCGCCGTCCAATTACTTTAGTAAAGTGTTTGACGGTTCGTTTGAAGACGAAGATGATTTGGAGGAAGAAACCGTTATCACTCAAAAAAATGCTTTATTAAACATTGAATCGCTGTTGGATTTTGCGTTGGAATATAAATTTGATAAAAACCATTTAGATTTTCATTACCGTTCCAGACATCCGTATTTGATTGACTTTTCCAATCATGCATTTTATGATGCTCGATTGAAACCATTACCCGCTTTAAACAATCAAAAACCAATTGAATTTTTTGAAGTAAACGGAATTTTTCATGAACATATTAATGAAGAAGAAGCGGATAAAATCGTAGAAATTTTAGAAGAAATTCAACCAAATGCTGCCGGAAAATATCCTTCTGTTGGAATTGCAACATTTAATATAACGCAACGAAATTACATCAAACGAAAAATTGCTTACAAACAAAGTTTGGAAGAAAACAGTGATTTCAGAGAAAAAATTACGCAATTAGAAGCGGCCGGATTATTTATAAAAAACTTAGAAAACATTCAAGGTGATGAACGAGATATTATCATTATTTCGACCACCTATGGCAGAAAAAAAGACGGGAAATTTATTCAAAGTTTTGGCCCAATAAACCATTCTAAAGGCTATAAATTACTGAATGTGATTGTGACTAGAGCGAAAGAAAAGATTTATATCTGTAATTCCATTCCAACTGAAAGTTACAGTAACTACAAAGAGGTTTTAAAGCAAGAAGGAAGCAACAATCGTCGTGCTGTTTTTTATGCTTATTTAGCCTATTGCAAAGCTGTTAGCGATGAAAATGAAAACAAAAGAAAAGAAATTTTGCATGATTTAGATCAATTTAGTAATAAACAAACTGTTTCTGAGAATGACTTAAAAAATAAGTTCAAAGAACAAGTGTACAAACAATTAAAAAACGGTATGCCTGAAGCTGAAATTCTGATTAATCATCCGTTTGGAGGATATAATTTAGATATGCTCATCAAAACAAATAGTGGAAAAAACATTGCTGTAGAATGTTTGAGTAAAGAAGAATACCGTGGTGAATTGGCTTATTTGGAAGACATTCACAAAGAAAAAATTCTCAAAAAAGCCGGATTTGATTACCAGCGGATATGGAGTCAACATTGGTGGCAAAACCCCGAAAGAGAAACCTTGAAATGGAAGGGAAAAGTGGTTGATTAGTAAAGATAATACTGATAACAAACAACAGACGACCGACAACCGACAACTCAAAAAAAATGTCACAAAACAAAAACGCCCTCATCCGCTACAAAACCATAGATAAATGTTTGCAAAACACCTATCGTCAATGGACGTTAGACGATTTGATAAACGCCTGTAGTGAGGCTTTGTATGAGTATGAAGGAAAAGAAAATCCGGTTAGCAAAAGAACAATTCAATTGGATATTCAGATGATGAGAAGCGAAAAATTGGGTTATAATGCTCCAATTGAAGTGTATGACAAAAAGTTTTATCATTATGCGGAAGAAGGTTTCACGATTACTGATATTCCTTTAACCGAAACGGATATTAATGTGCTGACTGAAACGGTTTCGATGTTGAAACAATTCAAAGATTTTTCACTTTTTAGCGATGTCTCGGATATCGTTCAGCGATTGGAGGACAAGATTTATGCGGAGAAATCACATACGCAACCGGTCATTCATTTAGACAAAAACGAAAGTTTGAAAGGGTTACATTTTTTGGATGAAATTTATCAAGCCATTGTGAAGAAAATAGTTTTAGTAATCACCTATAAATCTTTCAAATCCAAAGAAGAAAACCAATTTAATTTTCATCCGTTTATTCTGAAAGAATTCAATAACCGTTGGTTTGTGGTGGGAAAGAAGAAAGGAACTCATCCCATTTCAAATTTGGCTTTAGACCGAATTATCAAAATTGATTATGATTTTCAAATGCCTTTTTTAGATCATCATTTTGATGTTGAAAAATATTATAAAAATGTAATTGGTGTTACCGTAAATGAAGGCTTACAACCGAGAGTAATTCAGCTTTGGATTGATTCAATTAATGCTCCGTATGTGATAACAAAGCCACTGCATCACTCACAACGCGTCTTGCAACAAAATGAAGATGGAAGTATTATCATCAACCTTTTTCTGATTGAAAATTATGAAATGGAACGTTTGCTGTTGGGTTTTGGAAATGGAATTGAAATCATTAAACCGGAACGCTTACGAAATAGAATGAAGACTATTTTAGAAAGAGCAATCAAGAAATATGATACCGCTAGTGATAGTTAAGACCATGTAATCAAATCGCTTAACCTCATTAATTAATTACTTTAGAAAACTTTCCGTTTAATGAATAATTACCCATAGACGTATTGCAAAAAATAATAGTCATCACAAATCCATCGTTTTCTACATAAATTTTAGTACCGGGTTGTGCAGTTGCTGCCGCTGGTCCACCCATGCCAAAATTCATAATATTTAATCTAGCTTTACCTTTAGAGAGGTTATTAAACGAATTAAAATTGCTTTCATTTGTTATGGTATATTCTCCAGTTAGAGGATAATTTGCATTAATTTCATTAAAGCTTACAAAAATTCTGGCGGCTGAAAAAGAACTCGTAGCTTCAAATTCTAAATTTCCACTTTCTGAATAATAAGCATCTTCATTTAATGAAACATTATTAACATTAAGTTGCCCAAAACCGTAATCAACTCGGTTTGGCTGCGTAGGATTACAAGGTGTAGCAACACCAGTGGTAAACTGATAGGATTCTCCGTAGCCTGCTCCCACTTCATTGACTCCGTATGCTCTATAAAAATAGGTTGTTGCAGGTTGTAAATTGCTATAAGCAATAAAAAATTCACCTAAACGATTTCCTATAACTACTTTAGTATCGTTTATTGTAGGATTTTCAGAAGTGCTTACAACCACACCATATTCTGTAACATCTTTTCCGCCTTCGGCAAGCACGATTCCACCTAAAATAGCACTATTTGTTAAAACATTTTCAGGTTCATACGAAATAACCAATGGAACTTTATAATTGATATTTTCAATTTCACATCCCGACAATAGAGAAACAAATAATACTAATGCAATAAACTTTTTCATTTGTAAAAAATTTTACCAAAAATATATAAATTGGTTTATATTTGCTAACTAAAAATTAAAAAAAGTCCTATTAATAAAATGAAAAAATATTCAACTGTTCTTTTATTTTTTATATTGTCTGCAAACTTCTCATTTGCTCAATTTGGTGGTAGATTTGGTTTTACAGCCGGTGTTACCAATTTTTCAACAAAGACAGAAATTTTATTTTCTAAATCGATGCCCGGTTTTAGTTTAGGAATGGTTGGTACTAGTGAAATTGCGGATAATCTGGATTTATTAGTTGAATTTAATTACAGTCAACATTACCTTAAATTAGTTGGAAGAGAAACACCGGAATCTACTCCGGAAGATATTAAATTCAAAATGGGAAATTATAACATGCCTGTTATATTCAATTATAATGTGTTGAATTTAAAAAACGACTTACAATTTGGTCTTCAATTAGGTGCTTCTGCCAGTTTGATGCATGAGATGAAATTAAACGATAGCGGCAAAGAAGATTATTATTTAGATCCATACTATCTTAAACCGTCTGATTTAGAATTTGACTCTACCAATGGGCAACTTTCATTCAATGCTTTTGCTGTAATGGGTGTAAGTGCTACCTATGAACGTTTTATGGTTAATTTTAGATATTTCAAAGGAATTACAGATCCATACAGACACGCTCCTTTTTATTTTCAGGCTGATGGTATTGATATAAAAGGAAAAGATAATTATTATAATTTCACCCTAATTTATTTTATAAATGAAGGCGGAGGATGGTAAAAATTGTAATTAAATGATTTGTAATTTATTATGAATTTAAAAAATCTTTCAGCTAAACAACTCCAACTGGCTTCCCTGTTCTATTGCCAATAATTTTTTCTTAGCAGACAATCCTCCGGCATAGCCCACTAATTCTTGATTACTTCCAATAATTCGATGGCATGGAATAATAATCGAAATAGCATTTGCTCCATTTGCCGAAGCTACTGCCCGAATGGCTTTGGGATTGTCTAGTTGTTTGGATAAACCCAAATAAGTTTGTGTTTTTCCATAATCAATTTGTTGTAACGCTTTCCAAACGGTTTGCTGAAAATCAGTTCCAATCAATAAAAGCGGTAAATCAAACGTTGTTCGCTTTTTATCGAAATAGGCTTCTAGTTGATTTTGAGTTTCGGTTAATAAAGGAGTTGATTCTTCAACAAATTCGGCTTCTAATGCTTTTAAAATTCGGTTATCTACTTCATTCCGCATTTTACGGTAACGCCAATCACACAAACAAAGTTGATTGTTGAAATCGCCTAAAACCAGTTCTCCAACGGGCGAATTATAATATTGAATGTGAATGGTATTGGGTTGCATTAACGTCTTTATTTATTGATTACTTTATTTCAATTGGTATAGATTATTTTAAAAGTTAGTTTTCACTATACATTTAAAACATCCTATTATTTATACATTTTTTCATAATATTCATCGGCCATGCGTGAAGAATCAAAAAATGGACTCACAGAATTTAGACTAGCTGAAACAATTGAATTCCATTTTTCTCTGTTGAGGTAATAGGTTGGAATGATTTCATTTTCCAGCACATTTAGTAAATTTTCTAAATCTAATGCGTCTTGTTCGTAGGTTGGCAATTGATAATCTACGGTTGGCAAAACAAACGAATTTATACCATTGTTATAGAATTCACAAATCCATCCATCATTGGTAGAAACGTTGACTGCTCCATTCATTGCGGCAGACATTCCGCTTGTTCCGGATGCTTCACGGGTAACTCTGGGTGTGTTTAACCAAACATCTGCCCCTTCTTTTAACTGTCGGGAAAGCTTTAGTTCATAGCCCGTTAAAACAGCCATATTACTAAACGAACGACTCAAATAGGCTAAGGAATTAAAGGTGTTTATCGCTCCATAATCCATGGGATACGGTTTTCCAGCAAAGATTAGTTGAATTGGCATGTTTGTGTTTTCCATTAATCGCTTAAACCTTACTAAATCTCGTGCAATTAAATCAGGTCTTTTGTATTCGGCAAATCTTCTTGCCCACACGATTGTGAGTAGTTGAGGGTTAAATAATTTTCCGGTTTGATCGGCCACTACATCAAATAATTTTTGCTTTAATCTGGTTTTTCGTTTTACTATTCCCGGCATATCGTTGGCTACTCTGTATTCTTCTAAAAACGGATCTGCCCAGAATTTTTTGTTTTGGGCATTGGTAATGTGTGTAATCGGACAAACACCTTCATAGCCTTCCCACATCATTCGAGAAACTTCTCCATGCAATTTTGATACGCCATTTGCTTTTTCGCTAAAGCGTAAACCTACTAATGTATGGTTAAATATACTATCATGAATACCTGAAATTGCTCTGACTTCTGCCATAGGTAATCCGCAAAAGAAACTTAAATTATATAAGAAATTAATGTCGTGTTTTTCGTTACCGGCTTCTTCAGGTGTATGCGTTGTAAAGACGAGTTTTTCTTTGAGTTTATCCAAATTATGTCCGAACTTTTTATATAAATAAAACGCACCCGACAAGGCATGAGCTTCATTAAAATGATACCTATCCGGTGTGTAATCTAACACATCTAAAAGTTTTGCTCCTCCGAGACCTAAAACCATACATTGAGCCACTTTTGCATTGGGATCTGAATCGTATAAACGGAATGTAGTAGATTGTGCTAAATAATCATTTTCCGGCAAATCGGTAGACAAAAAGAACATCGGTGCAGTTCCAAATGTTTCCGGATTTAGAAACATTGCTTTCACTAAAACCGGATGATTGCTGATTTCTATCGTAAATCGAATTCCTGTATCTTCCAGAAAATGAAAAATTTTTTCTTGAAACATGACGCCCATCATACGATCTTCTTTTCGGTATTGATCATAATATCCTTGTTTCCAAAGCACACCAATACCTATTACATTTTGTTTTAAATCGTAGGCACTACGCATGTGTGAACCGGCAAGAAAGCCCAATCCGCCGGAATATATTTTTAAACATTGATCGATTGCAAATTCCATACTGAAATAGGCTACCGATTTTTTATATTTTTTATTGAATGCATAAGGATGTTTAAACTGTGTTGGTAAAGTAGAACTCATGAGAAGTGAATAAATTTATTTAAATCGTTTAAAAAACTTGAAGTATTATTTCAAATGTACTAAAAAAGAAATTGGAATTTGAGAAAAAGTTATCCGCAAAATAGTAATTACTTTGCGGATAAATCTGTTTCTACTACTTTTACTATTTAACCAAGGAAACTTAATAAAACCCCTGCTGCAATGGCACTTCCAATCACTCCTGCCACGTTTGGTCCCATGGCATGCATGAGTAAATGATTAGTTTTGTCATATTCTAAACCAACCACTTGCGATACCCTTGCACTATCTGGTACAGCAGAAACACCTGAATTTCCAATTAATGGATTAATTTTATTGCCTTCTTTCAAAAACAAATTGAAAATCTTGGTAAACAGAACACCCGTTGTTGTTGCGATGATAAAAGAAACCGCTCCAATAGCAAAAATCCCTACCGAATTACCGGTTAAAAAAGTCGTTGCTTGGGTAGAAGCTCCTACTGTTAAACCAATTAAAATGGTTACGATATCGATCAAAGACCCTTTGGCTGTATCGGCTAAACGTTTGGTGACGCCACTTTCTTTTAATAAATTTCCAAAGAACAACATACCTAATAATGGAAGACCACTCGGAACAATGAATGTGGTGAGTAATAAACCAAAAATTGGGAACATAATTTTTTCATTTCTAGAAACAACACGTGGTGGTTTCATTCGAATTAATCGTTCTTTTGAAGTTGTTAATAACCGCATGATTGGTGGCTGAATAACCGGCACCAATGCCATATAGGAATACGCTGAGATGGCGATTGCCCCCATTAATTCCGGTGCTAATTTTGAAGATAAAAAGATAGCCGTTGGACCATCTGCTCCGCCAATGATAGCGATTGCACCCGCTTGTTCAGGTAAAAAACCTAAGGCTAAAGCAGCCATGTATGCTCCAAAAATTCCGAATTGAGCTGCAGCACCAATTAACATCAATTTTGGGTTGGAAATTAAGGCCGAAAAGTCAGTCATCGCCCCTATTCCTAGAAATATCAAAGGCGGATAGATACCTTTCATTACACCAAAATAAAGGTAATTAAGCACACTGCCTTCTTCATAAATTCCTATTTGAAGACCAGGAAAAAAAGGTACATTTCCAATTAAAATTCCAAATCCGATTGGAACCAATAACATCGGTTCATATTCTTTAAAAATAGCTAAATAAATAAAGACCAATCCAATTAAAATCATGAAGCCGTGCCCAATTGTAAAATTAGCAAACGCTGTAAAGGTGAAAAACAGTTGTAAATGTTCTACTAAAAAACTCCAAAACTCATTCATGATTTCTTATTTTATGGTAATTAAAACATCGCCTTCCATCACTGCATCATTAGTATTAAAATGAATTGCTTCCACCACTCCAGCTTTATCCGCTTGGATACTATTTTCCATTTTCATGGCTTCTAGTGTAATTAATTCTTGAGAAAGATTCACCGTGTCACCAACTTTTACATGCAGTTTCAAAATAACGCCCGGTAGTGGTGATTTGATAGTTCCACCACCTTTTGGAGCAGAAGGATTGCTTGTTTTTGCAATTGACTGAGAAGAATCTGTTGTTGGCACGGCAACGGAACGAACCAATTTTGGTGTTTTAGTAACCGATGATTTTTTTTCCAATTCAACCGAATAGGCAATTCCGTTAACTTGAACAGAGGCTAAATCATCTTCTAAGCTGTCAATTTTTACTTCGTAATTGTTTCCGTTTATTTTAAAATTAAATTTTTTCATTGCTGTTTATTTTAATTCCTTACGCATTCCATAGATTTTAGAATTCCATGGTGAATAGTTTCGGTTGATTTTTTTAATAGTTAACAAAGCCGTTTCATGGTCGTGCAATTCTTGTTGGTATAAATAAATAGCCATTGCCACTGCTGCACCTAATTCTAAAGTGGCAGCGTTATCTTTGGTTGTAACAGATTGATTTGTGTTGGAAGATGATTTTTTCCTAAAATCATAAGCAAAAAGTTTGGCTATATTTTTAAACATCAAATAAAGAAAGAGTAATGAGATAAAAACAACAGACATAGCCACCATGGTCATTCCAACCCCATACGGATCCAGTCGGGCAAACTCTGCCGCATCTTTGTGCGAACTAGCTTGTAATAAAATGAATAGATTGTTCATGTTACAATGGTAAATTAGAATGTTTTTTTGGTGGATTAACCACTTTTTTGGTTGCCAATGATTGTAGAGCCCGAATGATTCTGAATCGCGTATTTCGAGGTTCAATTATATCATCGATATAACCGTAGCTGGCCGCGTTATACGGATTAGCAAATTTTTGTTTGTATTCTTCTGTTTTATCGGCTATAAATTGAGCTCTTTCCTCCAGGTTTTCAATTTGCATGTATTCTTTTTGGTAGAGAATTTCAATAGCTCCTTTTGGTCCCATCACGGCAATTTCTGCATTTGGCCAAGCATAATTGATATCGCCTCTTAAATGTTTAGAGCTCATTACATCATAGGCTCCACCATAGGCTTTTCGAAGAATAATGGTCACTTTTGGTACTGTTGCTTCGCCATAAGCAAAAAGCAATTTTGCACCATGAATGATGATTCCTCCATATTCTTGGGTTGTTCCGGGTAAGAATCCAGGCACATCCACCAACGTAACAATTGGAATATTAAATGCATCACAAAAACGAACAAATCGAGCTGCTTTTCGGGAAGCGTTAATATCTAACACACCCGCTAAATAACTAGGTTGATTCGCTACAATACCAACCGGTTGTCCGTTAAATTTGGCATAACCCACCACAATATTTGGTGCATAATGACGATGAACTTCAAAAAACTCATTATCATCGGCAATAGCATGAATAACATCTTTTACATCATACGGTTTATTTGGATTTTCGGGAATAATGGTGTTTAAACTATCTTCAAAACGATCTATCGGATCTAAACAAACAGAAAGTGGTGGTTCTTCGAGATTATTCTGTGGCAAATAGCTCAATAATTTTCGAATAAGTAATAAACCTTCTTGTTCGTCTTCGGCAATAAAATGCGTTACACCCGATTTGGTTCCGTGTACCATTGCACCACCTAATTCATCATCGGTAACTACTTCTCCGGTAACGGTTTTTACTACTTTTGGTCCCGTTACAAACATATAACTGTTCTTTTTAGTCATCATAATAAAATCGGTCAGTGCCGGAGAATAAACAGCACCACCTGCACAAGGCCCGAATACAGCAGAAATTTGCGGAATTACGCCTGAAGCCATGATGTTGCGTTGAAAAACTTCGGCATAACCGGCTAAGCTTGTTACTCCCTCTTGTATTCTAGCTCCTCCACTATCGTTAATTCCGATAATTGGTGCTCCCATTTTGAGAGCCATGTCCATCACTTTACATATTTTTTGAGCAAATGTTTCTGACAATGAACCCCCAAAAACAGTGAAATCTTGTGAAAAAACATAGACTAATCTGGCATCAATGGTTCCGAATCCGGTTACAACACCATCGGCTAAATATTTCTGATCTTCCAGACCAAAATTGGTACAACGATGAGTGACAAACATATCAAACTCTTCAAAACTATTTTCATCCAGCAAGAGTTCAATTCGCTCACGAGCAGTTAATTTTCCTTTGGCATGCTGGGTATCAATTCGTTTTTGTCCACCACCTAATTTGGCTTCAGCACGTTTGTCTAATAAGGTTTTAAGTTGGTTTGTACTTTCCATTAGTCTAGATTTACAAATTATTATTTTCGCAAAGTTCCAGCAACACACCATGCGTTGCTTTCGGATGTATAAAGGCAATGTCTAAGCCTTCTGCACCTTTTCTGGGCGTTTTGTCGATTAACTGAACACCATTAATTTCTAACTCCGTTAAATTTTGTTGAATGTGTTTTACAGCAATGGCAAGGTGATGAATGCCTTCGCCTTTCTTTTCGATAAATTTACCGATAGGTCCTTCGGGATCTGTAGATTCTAATAATTCAATTTTTGATTGTCCGATTTGAAAGAAAGCAGTTTTTACTTTCTGTTCTTTCACTTCTTCAATAGTGTAGCATTTGAGACCAAGCATGTTTTCCCAAAAGGGAATAGCTTCATCTAAGCTTTTAACAGCAATTCCAATATGTTCTATGTGTGATAAATTCATGACCTTATTGTATTTAAAATATACAACAAAGTTAGAATGATATGAAATGTTAAAATCTGATAAATATCAGGTAAATGGATGGAATAGATTGAAAATTAGAATAGTTACTAACTATATCGATTGCGATAATAATTTAATATTTTAAACAAAAAAAAGAGACCTTAGTCTCTTTCCTATATTAATATTCTACCAATTCTGGCAACTCTATTTCAAATCGTTTTTTTTATAAATATTGATATTCCAATGCTTTCGTAGACGGAATTGGTGATTCTAAAGTACCTACTCTTGGAACGGGATCGTCGGAATGTTCAAAACAATTATACATTATCAAAAGATTGACGGTAATTGATGTTTTTATCAAAGTGAATAAAAAACGGCTACAGGAAATTCATGTAACCGTTTTTATTTGATTTGATTTGATTAGAACACTTTTCACATAAAGCAAGTTGAGCTTTATCAATCGTAGCAACACTTTCAACAGCATCAGTCATCACGCATTTTTTATCAGGACAATGTGGCAAACCTAAATTGTGTCCGAATTCATGAACGGTGACTTTCTTTAATCGCATAAAATGAACTTCTTTATTTTTATGTTGAATTCGAAAGGTTGAAACCACACAACTTTTCCCCGGACAATAAGCCAAACCCATAATTCCCCAATCTTCATATTTATGGGCAGGTTCTTTTACTTTTCCATTTTCTTTTTTTGAAGTTGAAATGTCTTTTTCGGTTAGACCGATAATATAATCTAATGAATCTGGAAGTTTTTCTTTTTGAAGTTTGATGATCTTATCGGCTCTGTAACGAGGCGATTTCACTTTAGTAAAAGTTGAAATGTCATGAGGTTTATTGGGTAAAATAATCGTTTCAACACCATAAAATTCATGAATAATTTTTGTGATAGTGTCTGTTTTGGTTTTTGAAAAATCAGCATACGGTTGAATGCCGACTTTAGTATCGGAAACTGATTTATTCTGACAACTGAAAAAAATTAAAATAAAAACAAAGCCTATTTTATTCATATGTTTTCATCACAATTTAAAATCAATTAAGAAGAGTAAGATTTAATCGTCTTTATCTTCTGTTAGAAAAGAATAAAAAAATAAATTACAGCCCAAATTCCAATAAAAAATAACCCTGGAACAAACACTGATTGAAATTTTGACTTTAACTCTTTCTTTACAAAAGCCAGATAAAGCACATAAAATATAAACAAAACAGTTAATATGATTGGAATAAAAAGATATGTCATAATTCAAAAAATAAAAATGTTACTACTCAAAAATACAAAAATTTAAAATAGATTTACAAAAAAAAGATGCAGTCTGACAACTTGAGACAGTTTTTTTTTTCGTTTTTTCTTACATGAAACAGTTGTTTTTTTTGTGTTTTTATATCTGATTTACATATGATTATATGTGAATTTCAAACATTACAATCAACGTCAAACATACTTTTAACTTATCCTTTTGACGATTTTATTTCAGAGAAATATCCCGTTCAGGTAGTTGACCAAGTTGTGGAGTTCATCAACATCCAACCACTGCTAAAGAAATACAGTAAAGCGTTATCATCCGAAAATGTTACTCAAAGTAATGTTGTATACTTATATGACTAACATCTATTCTTAATGTATTCTTAAACAAGTATCCTAAAATTAGTTTTAGTGTCAATCATTAGCTTGTGGAGATTTTATATCTATGTTTTATATTTTTTAATTCTAAGACATGTGCAAAATAAATCGTCTAAAGAATATTCCACATACAAAAAAACAGAAATGATGTAATAAAAATCTATAATTGTATAAGTCATGACAGAGATAATTATCTGAAATTTACACAATAAAATCAAACACTTAATTGCCATACACATGATAACTGAAAAAGCCATTGAAAACCTTAACACATTATTATGTATTAACAATGATAGAGTTGAAGGATATAAATCTGCCATTTACGAAGCAAAAGAAGTAGATATCAAAATAATGTTTTCAACATTAGCACAAACCTCTTTGGAGTGTAGAAAAGAGCTTATTCAGGAATTAAAAAAATTAGGAGGTAAAAGGAATAACGGATTTAGAGAAACCGGTAAATTCTTTAATGTTTGGAGGGAAATGAAAAAAGCAATTAAAAAAGATGATCGTCAAACAATTTTATATTCTTGTAAGCACGGAGAAAACGCAGTGCTAAGAGAATACCTGAAAATAATTAAAGGAAGTATTTCTAATCTAAACTTAGAATGTGAAAGTGTTCTTTCTAGGCAGTATAACATGCTAAAAGCAGACTATGAGAAAATTAATCAGTTGCATAACTATTTTCAAGAAGAAAAAGTTTAAAAAGTTAGAATTATTATTATTTCAATTTAAAAAATAACACAAGAAAAATAAACTATATGTCAAATTGAGCTTGCAATTATTTGTGGTTAGATTTTATGCAGGCTCATGCTGACATTTAAAGTTCTTTAAATGAATTATTAAAATGTTATTTGAACAATATAAAAAAATAATTTAACGTTTTATACTTATAAATTTTTTCATCAGGTAGACAATACTTACATTTGTAAAATAATTTATTTACTCCAAGCAATTATTCAGAATTAGCCGAAGTTCATTCTACAACTGATATTTTATGCCTTCCTAACTCAAATAATTCAGGTGAAATGTTTAGCTCTTTTAAAGTTAAATAAAAGAATTATTATCGTAAGCATTAAATTTGATAAAATTGTTGAAATGAGCATTTTCAGAATAGTATTTTCACTAACATGCTTGTTGTTTGCTCAGTTTATATGGGCTTTTGAACTTGATTTATCTGGCACAAACGAAAGCTGTCCGGGTAACGGATCAATTGAATTTGTGATTTCTAATGCAAATCCATCCGGAACAATTTCTTTTGTTGTATTTAAACTTCCAAACACAACAGTTCCCTATGCAACGCCAACAGCTCCTTTAATTAATGGTCTCGTTGCAGGAGAATATCTTGTTGTGGCAACTGAAACAGTTGAAAATCAAACCACAACAAAGCAAAGCACTATAATAATTACAAATACATTTACACCACTAACCTTTTCTGTTGGCTATATTAATCAATCTTGTAGTGATGTTAGTAATGTAACAGTAAGCGTAAATTCAGGTACAGCATCTAGTTTTGAAATTACTGCCGGACCTGTTTTGTTTCCACCACAAACTTCAAATGTTTTTTCAAACTTACCGGAAGGAACCTACTCAATTCGTGTTTTTGATGAGTGCGGAATTGCAATGGTAACAACATTTACGGTTTCCTATTCAGCCTCCGGATTAACTATTGGAAGTCCGGTTTTGAGTAATACATTTCCTCCTTCATGTGATTTCACAGTAATTACTAACCAAATTACTCCTGATACAGGAACTTCGATTGCTTATCCGTTACAAATTACATACACGATTTTTCCACCTGATGGCTCACCCAGTTATACCATCAACAAAACCATTACATCTGGAAATCCATTGGAAACATCAATTAATGAAACATTTCCAAACTTTAATTCTACAAATTTTAATTATTCTATTGAAATTACTGATAATTGTGGAACAATTACTAACCAAAATTTTATTGCTAATTTAACGGGTTCCGTTACCGTTACGTTGAATAGACAACCCTGTGATTCTAATTATTTTACAATTAATACGGCTAATTTCTCACCGCCTTTTCAACTAAATTTTGACATTGTACCACCGGGGTTTGTACCTGGAGATTTTAATGCAGATTACCCAGGTCCTTTTACTTCTAATGCTATTGTTTTTGGTGGAGCAGATAATTTGGTTCCGCTAGGAAATTATAGTTTTACCATTACAGATTCTTGCGGAAAAATTCAAACGGTCGCTTTCTCTGTCGTGCAAAACACTATTATCCCAAGTATTAGAACAGGAAATAATGGTTGCTATGAAAATAATGGTTTTATCAGAATAACTATACCGGTTAATGAAATTTTAGGTGCAACAGTAGTTGCTGCTCCTACTAGTTATCCTTTTCCTCTACCTCATGATGTTTCAAATCAATTAGTTAATGGAGTTATTGTTTTAGACCCGGTTCCGATTGGATTTTATGAAATAACAATTGTTGACGAATGCAATATTACATATATAATTGACGATATAGAAGTGCCGGTTTATGAAAATGAAGGTTTAGAAGTAACCGAAAGAGTTGGTTGTGAAGTTGGCAAAACATCAATCAGAATAGACAGCAATAATGCCAGTATTACGAATATAATTATTACAAATGCTCCCAGTTCATTTGAACAGAACATTCCGTTTAATGCTTCTAATTTTATTACATCCAATGATGGTGTGTTTTTTATGAATAATTTGCCTCCTGGTGAATATTCATTTGATGTGGATGACGAATGTGGTTTTTTTAATTCTATAACTGTTACATTAACTGAATATGTTATAAACAATTCTGCTTTTAATCCAATCTTTAATTGTGGTTCATTTGACGTGAATTTAAGTTTTTTGAGCAACGGAACAAATGGGCAATCCTTTTGGCTTCAAAAACTAATTGATCCATTAACAGATACTTGGGGACATCCTGCAACAAATGTAATTTATCCTCCTGATAGTACTCCAAATGCAACAAATTCAATCATATTAGCAAACAATACTACAAATTTCAACTTTGTTTTTAATGGCGAATTTCGAATTGTTAGAAAGTTTAATTCTTATAAAAATGGAAACGAAATTGCAAATCAGACTGCTGCAACCAAAGTTTGCTTAGAAATTTTTAATCCAAGTTTTGTATTTAATGAAGCCTTAGAAATTATTGATATTAATCGTTCTCCTTGCACAGACAATGGAACATTAGATATTGTCATTAATGCCATCGGACAAGCTCCCATTAATTATAAATTAATTCTAAAAGATGGCGAAATTATTAATATTGATAATGGTAACTCTCCTATTTTCTATAACCTTCCATTGGGTTTATATACTCTCCAAATAGAAGATTCATGTGGAAACATTAAAACGCAGGTTTTTGATGTAGATACTTTAAAATCAATCATTAATAGTCTTGACCCAGATGATATGACAGTTTGTGTTCCTTTGATTAGCAATAATGAACGGTTTAATCTGACTACACAAATCTCAACAATAATTAATCCGGATGACTTAAATGAATATACCGTTAGTTTTCATACATCGTTAACTGATTCTCAACAAAATCTCAATCCGATAACAAATCCTGAGAATTTTAACCCGGTTTCTAATCCGCAAACAATTTACACTAGAATTATACTCAACCTACTTCCCTCTTGTTATGAAGTCAAAACGTTTGATGTTTTTGTGGGACAGACTCCGTCAATTAATTTGAATTCTGATTACTTATTTTGTGATGAATTACCGTTTACGATAACCATTAACAATCCTTCTCCTAATACGGTTTATGAATGGTCAAATGGCACAATTGGAACTTCGTTTACTACCTCAACACCAGGTATATCGAATATAACTGTTACCGCGACAACAACTTTTACTGACTCCGATCTAATTTGTGAAAATAGTAAAGAAATTACAGTCTCTATTTCAGAACCACCGGTTATCGATTCGATTACAACCGTAGATTGGACAGAAAATCAAAATGAAATTACTATAAATTCAAATAACATTGGATTTCATACTTATTCTATAGACGGAATGAATTATCAAACTGAAAACACTTTTACCAATTTACTGCCCGGAGTTTATACAGTATATGTTCAAGATACGATTGGCTGTGGAACAGTTACAGAATTGGTTTGGCTTTTATATTATCCACGGTTTTTTACTCCAAATGGAGATGGATATAATGAAACATGGTTCATTAAAGATTCCGGTTTAGAAGAAAATTTCATTGTCCATATTTTTGACCGTTATGGAAAATTAATTACCGTTTTTAATTCAAAAAGCGAAGGTTGGGATGGAACTTTTAACGGTCAACCTTTATTTTCTACAGATTATTGGTTTATGATCTATAGAAACGACGGTCGTGTTCATAAAGGACATTTCAGTTTAAAACGTTAAATCACACTTTCAAATTTGATTAATTTCTGATTAATTTGATTCTTAACAAACTGTTAATTAGTGCATTTCGTCGAAAATGCACAATTTTAGTTGGCTAACCTTATTGTTTTATTTATCTTTGAAACAAGTTACCTTTATAGGGTTAAGAATAAATTTGGGAAGAAGCTCCTCTTTTTTGAGGAGCTTTTTTTATGATATTAAATTTATATTTTATAATTTTGAATCTCCAAAACAACAAATCCCCTTTTTAATATATTATTTGTATTTCGTTTTTTGCGAAATGCTATGTTTTATATAATTCCAAAAACCAAAAACCACTACACGTAAAAAGACTTTTGAAATCAAAAGTCTTTTTTTTGTTCAGTTTATTCCAAAAAAAAAGGTGAAATTGCTTTCACCCTTTTTGCCCCAAATTTATTCCATAAACTTAACCTACTTAACTTATGGTGAGTCAAAAGTATGCTAGTGTTCTAGTTAAAAAAAATAATTCTGTTAATAGGAATATAAAATCGATAAAAGGTTATTTTTCAAGCATTTCTAGTCTTTACTTCGTAGAGACACTATAATTCCTATACCTAAAGCAAGGGCGATAAACCCTAATGAAACCCATTCCGGGAATTTAATGTGATGTACCAATAGCATTTTTATACCTACAAATGAAAGAATTGCAATCAAACTATATTCCAGGTGAGCAAATTTATTAAGCATGTGCGACAAAAAGAAATACATGGAACGCAAACCTAAAATAGCAAAAATATTTGAGCTAAATACCAAAAAAGGATCAGGTGTAATTGCTAAAATTGCAGGAACACTATCTAAGGCAAACAAAACATCCATCAACTCAATTACGATTAATGCCACAAATAAAGGTGTAGCGGCTGTAATATGTCTCCGCTTAACAAAAAAATGCTCCTTTTCCATGTGCATGGTGATGGGCATTATTTTTCTGAGGTTTCGATAAATGAATGATTTTTTAGGATTAAATTGTTCTTCGTCTTTTTTAAACAACATTTTAGCCGCTGTAAACAACAAAAAGAGTCCAAAAATATAAGTCATCCAACTAAACTTATTGATTAGAATCACACCAAAGAAAATCATTAAACCTCTAAATACAATCGCTCCTAATATTCCCCAAAAGAGAACTCTATGCTGATATTTCTGTGGGATTTTGAAAGATGAAAAAATAACAGCAATCACAAAAATATTATCCACACTCAAAGATAACTCAATGAGATATCCGGTAATGAATTTCATCGAAGCAATGGCGGGCTCATAATTTTCAGGATTTGCTATGTGTTGATTTTGGTAGAGCCAATAAATAACACCCGAAAAAATAAAAGACATAGTGACCCAAATACCTGTCCAAATACCAGCCTCTTTTGAACTAATAATATGAGGGGTTTTATTAAAAACACCTAAATCTAAGGCTAAAAACAATAAAATGCACGCAATAAAAATAATCCAAACTGTCATATCTTTTTTGTGTAAATGTAATCAGAAATATGAATCAAAAAATAAAATTAATTTTCGGCTTGTTTGTCTTTTGCTTTTTGAACTTTGTCTTTCCAAGTGGCTGAAAGTTCAGTATAATCAATGAATTTTGCCGGTGGTTGACGTTGCAATCTTCCTTCGTTGAATGCTTTAATCAAAATACTCTCGATCAAAAAATCTTCGGTCACTGCAAAAGGATCATATTCTTCCTTTAAATTGATATCGAACACTTTTGCCGTGTTGCTTGCCCAGAAAGCTTTCCAACCACTTTTCAAATCCTTAACCAATGTATATGTTGTTTTTCCTGTTTGACGATGAATAAGTTTTACTAAAATTTGTCCTTGCTTGCGTGACAATTTTTTGAGTTGTTCTTCAAATTCGTTTTCAAGATAATTTTCAACTATTTTAAAATATTTCTTTTTTTCTCTTTCAGTTTTAAATTTGCCCATGTTTTGATTTAGCTTGGTCAAATTATCTGCTGCCGCTTTAGCATAAGGATAAACTTTTAACACACGTTGCTGTAGCAAAAGAAACTTTTTACGATCTTCATCCTCTTTATTTGATTTTTTTCCGGTGACAACAACTTCTTCTAAATCAAGCGATGTGCGAAGAATAGAATCATTACCAATCAAATAATAAATCACCGTAGAATCTTTCTTTGTCTCAGTTTCCTGACCAAAAGCAACGGTTGAAAAGAGTAAGCATACTAAAAATAGTAGATTGGGTTTCATTTTTCTCATAAATAAAAATCAAAAGTAAAGATTTATACTATAACTGTGTTATCTTATTTATATTTTAGCAAAAAAATACAAAATATATGTCTGCAAAAACCATACTAAAAAAATCATCGCTCACTTTTTTAGAGAATTATTTAAATAATGCTTCTCCAACCGGCTATGAATCTGAGGGTCAAAAACTTTGGATGGACTATGTAAAACCGTATGTTGACACGTTTATTACTGATACTTACGGAACTGCTGTTGGCGTTGTAAACCCCGATGCTCCTTATAAAGTTGTGATAGAAGGTCATTCGGATGAAATTTCATGGTATGTGAATTATATCACCGATAACGGATTAATTTATGTAATCAGAAATGGTGGTTCCGATCATCAAATTGCACCGTCGAAACGCGTGAACATTCATACCAAAAAAGGAATTGTAAAAGGAGTTTTCGGTTGGCCGGCAATTCATACCCGAAATCGTGGCAAAGAAGAAACGGCTCGCATTGATAATTTATTTATCGATTTAGGTTGTTCTACTAAAGAAGAAGTGGAAAAAATGGGTGTTCATGTGGGCTGCGTCATCACTTATCCGGATGAATTTATGGTGTTGAATGAAAATAAATTTGTTTGTCGTGCCATCGATAACCGAATGGGCGGATTTATGATTGCCGAAGTTGCCCGATTATTACACGAAAACAAAAAGAAATTGCCTTTTGGATTATACATTACAAATTCGGTTCAAGAAGAAGTTGGTTTGCGTGGTGCCGAAATGATTACCAAAACCATCAAACCAAACGTTGCTATTGTAACCGATGTTTGTCACGACACCACTACCCCAATGATCGACAAAAAAATTGAAGGTGAAACACAAATTGGAAAAGGTCCGGTAATCACATATGCTCCGGCTGTGCAAAATAATCTACGTGAATTAATCATTAACACGGCGGAAGAAAAGAAAATTCCGTTTCAGCGTTTAGCTTCTTCACGAATTACAGGAACAGATACCGATGCTTTTGCGTATAGTAATGGTGGAGTTGCTTCGGCCTTAATTTCGCTTCCTCTTCGTTATATGCACACCACGGTGGAAATGGTTCATCGCGACGATGTAGAAAATGTGATTAAGTTAATTTATGAAACCATACTGAAAATTGAGAATAATGAAACGTTCTCCTACTTCAAATAAAAATAACTAAAATTTAAAATTCCCGACTGTGTTTTTCGGGAATTTTTATTTTAAAAACGATAGATTTGCATAAAAATTAAAACAATGATTAATCCTTCTGCACAAGGTTGGGTAGATAAATTTTTCAGCAAATATTATTTGTTGAATTCGCCTTATTTATACAACACGAAGGATTTTTATTGCAGAACAAGAGAGACCGGATTTATTTACGGTCATGTTGTGAGTATTGATACTCTTGAGCCTTTATCTATGCAAGGTTGGACATCTGAGGAAGTTTCTAAAGTTGCGTTATTGAATACACTTTTTGGCATTTATCAGTTAACTGAAAAAAATCCTGAAAAAGGGAATTTTATAGATTTGACGTTGGATTTTTATAATCTCATGCATCCGAAGGGATTTTCGTTTTTTAAAAAGATTTTACCATCTGAAAGTAAAGCCATTCAATTGGAAAAAATCATCGATTCCAGAGTTCAAACGAATGATAATATTGTGAGCAAGAATTTTTCGCATATTGTTACGAATGCACTTTTGTTTATTGATGTTTTAGCCTTTCATAATTATTTGGTAAACGGTGAATTAACCAAAGGTTATGTTCAAAAACTAGAAGAAATTATTGTTGGTGTTGTTACATTTTCATTAACAACAAAATCAAACAAATCGCATTATGATGATTTATTGATTAAATTATTTGAAACCTCCGTTCGCTATACCAAATTTTCAGGATTCAAGATAAGTGATTTGAATGCATTGAATTTGGATTTCCTTCAAACCGATTTAGAAAAATATTATGTCATGGATTTGGCAGGAATGGCAATTTGGAGTGATGAAAAATTGGAAAAAAATGAAGTTGCTTTTTTATATGATTTAGGTTCTATTTTAAAATTAGAACGATTTTATATTGTTGAAAGTCTAATGGTGATTGATGAATTTATCAAGAAATACCGAGCTGATATTCCGTATTTTAATTATTCCAACCCTATTAAGCATTTTTATGATCAAACCACGCAAAGTGTGGTTATGCTCATTACGCGAAATAGAAAAAGATTATATAAAGAATTGACGGAAAGTAAAGATTTGGTTAAACTTCTCGCCGCCTCAACCACAAGAGAATTAGATGCCAATGAAAAAAAACGAATGAAAAAACAATTGTTGGATGTTTGCAAAACAATTCCATCATTAACAATTTTTTTGCTACCGGGCGGTAGTTTGCTTTTACCTATTTTAATAAAATTTATTCCGCAGATGCTTCCATCGGCATTTAATGAGAATTTGGATTAGAATTTCTAAAAATTAATTTCGTGTAAATTTTTCAATATAGTGTTCATTAATACCATCATTATTTTCATCATAATGATATTGATAAATTAAAGAATTCTCATTTAGTTCAATTATTTCTACTGTTCTACTTTCAGAACCATTAGAAATAGTCAGATTGTTGTTTGTTTTAACAAATGAACCAATCCAATCAACATCTTCTTCACAATCCCAAACATCTATACTTCTTATTTTATTTTGATCATAAAATTCAATATAATCTTTTCCACAAGGTTCATGATCGTCATAAGGAAATACAATATTATTAACTACAATTTCTTTATGAAACCATTTACCATAAATACTTTGTTGAGTTTGTGTAGATTCATCATCATTAGAGCAGCCTATTAAGGATAGTGAACTTAATACTATTATAAATTTTTTCATTTGTTATTTTTTTTAAAAGTGTATCCAATACGTAAATGTAAATCTAAAACAATTTCACTATCATTATCAATATAGCCGTATTGTTTTAAAAAATAATATCGATAACCAATGCCAATTCCAGTTTCAAAATTAAAATTGCTATTGGCAATGTTTCTTCTAATTCCCCATTTTGGAATGAATGACATTTGGTTGAAAACCTGTAAATTGTCTTTTCCTACTACAAACCAATCGGGATGATAACTAATAGAAGTTGTAAAAAAATTTGCACTGTTATTAGATATGTTTTTGTTTTTAGTTTCTCTTTTTTTAATGTTATAATACCATCGCGGTTCAAGACTAATTACTGGAGCTAAAAACAGTCCTGAATTTCCACCATACACATCTCCGCCAAAGATTCCTGCGTCAAATCCTATTTCACTCCGTAAAGCAATGCTCTCTGTTAGTTTTGTTTCATTATTAACCCAAGCTCCTAAAAGTCCTGTTTGTAAATTAAATAGTGAACTCTCTACCCCTTTGCTTTGAGAAAAACAAATAGTAAAACACATTGTTACGACTGATGTAAATAAAACTTTTTTCATTTTTTAAATTTTTATTTTAAAAGATAACACCCACCGAAATACCAAAACCACTTATATTATAATAGCCATTCTCTCTTAATTTTTCGATATGAACTTGTTTCGATTTTTTATAAAGATCAATAAAAAGAGATAAATTTTCGTCATATTTAAAAATTGCTCCCACTCCTAATTTTGAGGAGGTTCCATTTCCATTAAATGAATCAGACCATTTAATATTTTGTCCGGTTTGCAAGTAGGCAAACAAACTGTTGTCTGAATTTTTACTTGAAAACACCCTTAGATCAACGATATAAGGTGTTGACAGAAAACTTTTGTTTATGTTCCAATCTAAACTCATACCAACTGATAAAGCAACATGACCAAAAAATTTTATACCATGAATGGTATTTAGGTCAAAACTTAGACCATCAAAAGTTTTTATGCTATCCTTACTATAATTAGAAAAATAACTCTCTTTATTTTTTGTAATAGAAAGAGACGACATATTTATATATTCAATTTTAAACTTTTGGCTTTGTGAATAACCAAAAGCAAAATTAAATAGTAAGAATAGCATAAAAATTCTTTTCATTTTAGTTTATTCCGCAAATGCTTCTTTCGATTTTTAATGAGAGTTTTGATTAAAAGTTGATAGTATATTTATATAATGCTCCAACAATTACAAATTATCTATTTTATTAATCTTTTGGAATGATTCCTTGAATTTTCCATCTTCAAAAAATATAAAATTATCTATTTTCGATTCATTTGTAGTTAAACCATTTATAAAAAGAGGAAGATATTTTTCGGTTAAATTTGTATTGTAATATTCAACATCAATTCCATAAATAGATCGTTTTAAATTATAGTCAATAGACATTAATTTAGAATCATAATATTCTGCGACAACATATAATACAATATTATTTTTCAAACAACGGTCTTGAATAATATTTAAAGCATAACAAAATTCACTTTTGCATTTAGGTTTCCAAATGTAAATCAGTGCTTTTGAATGTTGATTCAAACATTTTTTTAAATTGATGTGATTGATACTAATAACTTTGTTTTCAATTGCTAAGTCACAGTCTGTCTCAGAATTATATTTTGTAACTAAATTGGGGTTTTCTTTAATTGTTTTATGATAATAACTGTAAAGCCCTTGAAAGCTTCCATTTATTTTGCATGAAGAAAATAGAAATATAATGTATATTAATATAATTTTTTTCATTCAAATCGAAAAAAATAAGTTTACAAACGAATGTAGAAAGATAACTTCAATTTTTTTTAAAATCAAAATTGCTTTATAACCTTCTAGAATAATTTTGTGGTCGTCAATTAATGCTATTTTCATGGCAGATAAATTATTGAATTTCAAATATAAGAAAATTATTAAATAATTCTTATAAAAAAAGCCATCCGAAGATGGCTTTATATTTAAAATTTCAACTGATAAACTTCGTCTAACTCATCGTTATTTTTGAAGTTTACACCTAAATCTGTTACGTAACCGGAATTCAATCCGTAAACCCATCCGTGAATCGTTAAATCTTGACCTGACTTCCAAGCCGACTGAACGATAGATGTTTTAGCTAAATCAAACACTTGTTCTTTTACGTTTAATTCTACAAATTTATTGAAACGATCATCTTCATTTTCAATGTCATCCAATTCGGCTTGATGAAAACGATATACATCTTTTATGTGTCTAATCCAGTTATCAATGACACCGATAGAACTATTTCCCATGGCGGCTTTTACACCACCACAGCCATAATGTCCGCAAACAATAACATGTTTCACTTTTAATGCGTTTACAGCATAATCTAAAACGCTTAGCATATTCATATCGCTATGAATAACCATGTTAGCAATGTTTCTGTGTACAAAAACTTCGCCTGGTGCTGCACCAATAATCTCGTTTGCAGGAACACGACTATCTGAACATCCAATCCATAATAAAGGTGGAGTTTGTCCTTTTGATAATCCTTCAAAAAAATTCGGATCTAATTTTAATTTATTTTCAACCCACTGCTTATTATTGTCTAATATTTTTTTATAAAACTCGCTCATTTTTATTTAATTTTAAATTATTTATTCTTTCTTAAGGGAAACATGCTGCCCTTCATCACTATTATCTAGATTATAGGCATCTTTAAAGCCAATTAAAACAACCTCAATATCTTCATCCACGGCTCTAATGTCTTTAAATTCTTCAATCAAATCAAGTACATCATGTGCAATATAAACCGTATCTGATGCATCAATCACTACTTTTGATTTTTCAGGTAAATTATTCAATGTGTTTTTGATTGCCGCTTTGTTTAAGAAAGAAACCTCTTGAGCCAATTGAATATGAATGACATCATCATCATGATAATCTTCTTTTTTGAACAAATAGGCTCGTTTGAAATTCCCTCTCAAAACAAAGAAAATACTAATCAGCATACCTAACGCAACTCCTTTAAGTAGATCTAAAAATACAACAGCTACAACAGTGGCAATAAATGGAATATATTGGTACTTTCCTTTTTTAATGAAATGGATGAAATGAGCAGGTTTAGCTAATCTGTATCCAATTAAAAGTAATATTGCTGCTAATGTTGCTAATGGAATTTTATTTAAAAAAGGAGCAATTGTGAGCACACTAATCATCAATAAAAGTCCATGAATAATTGCCGAAGATTTTGTTCTGGCACCTGCATTTGCGTTGGCAGAAGAACGTACAACAACCGAAGTCATAGGTAAACCACCAATTAAACCACTTAATAAATTACCAAATCCTTGAGCTTTTAATTCCACATTGGTGTTTGTAAAACGTTTGTATGGATCCATTCTATCAGCAGCTTCAATACACAATAATGTTTCAATAGAAGCAACAATGGCAATGGTTACACCTACTATCCAAACTTTAGGATTGCTAAGTGTAGCAATTGAAAAATCGGGAAGTACAAACATTTCTTTAAACTCTGTAAAAGAAGATGGTGTTGGCAACGAAACTAAATGATCACTTGATACTTGAAGTACACTTCCAGTTCTTATAAAAATTTCATTGATAATAATCCCTGAAAAAACAGCAATTAAAGCTGCCGGAACTAATTTTAAACTTTTTAAGAACGGAACTTTATCCCATAAAATCAAAATAGCTAAAGCTACTAATGTGATTATAATGGAACCGTAATTGATATAATTAAAAGCATCAACAATCGTTTCAAACATATTAGAACCACCTTTTTCAAAGAAAGAAGTATCTCCTTCGCTCACTTTATCATAGCCAACAGCATGCGGAATTTGTTTTAGGAAAATAATAATACCAATACCCGCAAGCATTCCTTCGATAACATTGGTGGGAAAATAATTAGATATACTTCCTGCTTTTAAAAAGCCTAATAAAAGTTGTAAAAGTCCTGCGATAATTACAGCGGTTAAAAAGATTTCATAAGCACCTAAATCGGTAATTGCTGTTAAAACAATGGCCGTTAAACCGGCTGCAGGACCGGTAACACTGATGTGAGATTTACTTAAAAATCCAACTATAATACCACCGATTACACCTGAAATAATTCCGGAAAAAAGCGGAGCACCGGATGCTAAAGCAATTCCTAAACACAAAGGAAGTGCTACTAAGAATACCACCAAACCGGATGCAAAATCTGATTTTAGGTGACCTAAAAGATTTGTTTTTTTTGTCATTGACCTTGAAAATATAATAATGAATAGATAGCAAAAACTGCTAATCCCGTTAGTTAACGTGGATTATTTCATTAAGATAAATCTGGAGGAGGAGAAAAGATTTCTTCTAAAACTGAATCATATTGAATATGATTTTCAGTCACAATTTTTTTTGAAACAGGCATCTCAAATCGAAGAGAAAAAACTTGTTTACAGGTTTTAATAGCTTCTTTTAAATTAAAAGATTTGTGAACTTCTTCTTCTTCTGACATATTATAAACCATAGAAACATCCGCATCATCATCATCTAATACTCCAACAATTGTGGGTAACGATAGGAATGTTACAAATAAAAATATAGCTATGTAAACAACTGTTTTCATTGTTGCAAATATAGTTTTTCAAAAAACTGTATCCGAATATTATTTTATAATTTAATGTAAATTTAACTATATTTCTTCTTCCAACCAAGCCTTCATCATCCACATTATTTTTTCTTGTTCTTTGATAAAATCGCTCATCATTGAGTTAGTTCCCTCATCTAATGCCTCATCTGATTGTTTCAAAATCACTCGTTCAATTTTTAACAATTGAGCTAATGAATTGACAACCAAGCTAACAGCTTCTTCATCTTTAGAAATATCTTTACCTACAAACAATTTATTATTTTTGATATAATCTTCAAATGTATGTAATGGTCTGCCTCCTAATGTTAGAATTCGTTCGGCAATTAAATCAATTTTCAATTGACTATCATTATAAAGTTCTTCAAATTTAACATGAAGATCAAAAAATCGTTTACCACGAATGTTCCAATGTAATCCTCTTAAGTTTTGATAATACACCTGAAAATTTGCTAATAAAATATTTAATTCGGCCGCCAATACCTCTGTTTTCTTTAAATCTAACCCTAAACTGTTCGTTTTCATTTTATTGTAATTTAAATTTTTTATACAATAAATTTACAAAAAAAATAAACTAAATAGTATAAATAAAATTGATAGTTTTTATCTTTGCATCAAATTTTACTATCAAAATGACAATTACTCAATTACAGTATGTTTTGGCTGTAGCCGAACACAAAAATTTTACATTGGCTGCCGAAAAATGCTTTGTTACGCAACCAACATTGAGCATGCAAATTCAAAAAATTGAAGAAGAACTCGGTATTCAAATTTTTGACCGAACTAAGAAACCTATTCAACTCACAGAAATTGGTCAGAAAATTGTAAATCAATCCAAAAACATCGTAAACGAAGCGAATCGAATTCAAGATATTGTAGATCAACAAAAAGGATTTATTGGTGGCGAATTTAGATTAGGAATTATTCCAACCGTTATGCCTACTTTATTGCCGATGTTTTTAAATAATTTTATTAAAAAATACCCGAAAGTCAATTTAATTATTGAAGAATTAAACACTGATGAAATCATTGTTAGGTTGAAAAATGGTCATCTGGATGCCGCTATTGCTGCCACTCCGTTGGAAGAAGAAAAAATTAAAGAAGTTGTTTTGTTTTATGAACCATTTGTGGCTTACATTCCTGAAAGTCATGCCGTTTTTGATAAAAAAGAAATTGAAGTTTCCGATTTAAATTTAGATGAAATTTTATTGCTTCAAGACGGACATTGTTTTAGAGACGGAATTTTGAATTTATGCAAAAACAATCCCGGAAACTCTGATAAATTTAATTTTCACATTGAAAGTGGAAGCTTTGAAACCTTAATAAAATTGGCAGATGAAGGATTAGGAACTACACTTCTGCCCTATCTTCATACGTTGGATTTAAAGGAAAAAGATAAAGCAAAGCTTAAACATTTTAAAGATCCGAAACCGGCTCGTGAAGTAAGTTTAATTTATCCAAAAAATGAACTGAAAATTCACATTATTGATGCCTTACGCAATGTAATTAGTGGCGTCGTTCGAGGAGCAATTGCTTTTCAGGACATTCAGATAATTAGTCCGATTCAAAAGAAGTAAACTAATTCAATAGGATTAGAATTCTATATATTTTGGTTTATCAGTCTAAAAATATCACGATTCTAAAACTAATTTTTTTGCCACGAATTACACAAATTAGCACGAATTAATTTGTGTAATTCGTGGCAAAGTTTTTAAAACATAAAAGATCATGATTTTAAACTATAATTTGAGACAATAAAAAAGGAGCTATTTAGGCTCCTTTAGTTTTTATAGATTAACATAAATTAAACAATTCTTTAGTTCTGGTTTTTCTTTTGTAAAGTTCAACAACCAATCTTTTAGTTGTTCAATTTCATAAGGCAATAATTGGTTCATTGCTTTTATGAGTTCTTTGCTAAAAAGTGTAGGATCAAAACTTACGCTTTCTAAGATTTTCTTAGTGTAAGCAAACATCGGTCTCGTCATTTTCTTCGTTTTTTTATGTAGCGTTTGGTTTTTAAAAAGAACGTTGTGTAAATTTAATAAATTTTAAAACACATCCCTTTTTTTTAACATGCCAATTGGCGAAAGTTTAACGATTATCGCCGTCTAAAAGGTTTCCTAAACCACCTAAAATGCTTCCTTCACCTTTCTGTTTTCCACCGCCTTGAGGAGCCGCAGCCCATATTCTGCCTGCTAATCTGCTAAATGGTAATGATTGCACATAAACAGTTCCCGGACCTTTTAATGTAGCAAAAAACAACCCTTCTCCACCAAAAATTGTATTTCGTATTCCTCCTACAAGTTGCACATCATAATCAACAGTTTGCGTAAAACCAACTACACAACCGGTATCAACTTTAATCATTTCGCCGGGTTGTAAATCAATTTTTGCCATTGTTCCTCCGGCATGAACAAAAGCCATTCCGCTTCCTTCTAATTTTTGCATGATAAAACCTTCGCCACCAAATAAACCGCGACCTAACTTTCTTGAAAATTCAATTCCGATTTTCACACCTTGATTGGCACACAAAAAAGCATCTTTTTGACAAATGAACTTTCCGCCAACAGCGTTTAAGTCAATTGGTAAAATCTTTCCGGGATAAGGCGAAGCGAATGAAATCTTGCGTTGATTAGGATAATTATTTTCGAATAAAGTCATAAACAAACTTTCGCCAGTGAGCAATCGTTTTCCGGCTGAAAATAGTTTGTCCATAATTCCGCCCGCATCGCTTCCGTCTCCAAAAATGGTTTTCATTCGGATGCCATCTTCCATCATCATAAAACCACCAGCTTCGGCAACGACCGATTCTGATGGACTTAAATTTATTTCAACATACTGCATTTCTTCACCGTAAATGGTGTAATCTGTGACTTTGTACATGTTTATAAGTTTAAATTTTAATAAATCATTTCCAGTAAAATAATTCTTCTAATAAAATAATCTGACATATCCGCTTTATAATAAACCAAGCCAAAAGCGATATTGCTATGGTCAATAAAACCTGCACTTTCTTTAATTTTTTGAAACTTTTTAAAAACCGTTCCTCTGTCTTGTAAATTATACAAAGCTTTGGTGTATTTTCCTAAATTATTGGGTTGAAGTTGCTTTAGAGCTTTCATAATAATTTCTTCATCAGAAAACTTTTCATAATCATTAAAACCGGAACAATTATTTTCAGTTTCAAAATCATATTCTACTTTACCAGATTGATTGAAACTTTTATATCGTTTTATTAATTTAGGATATTCTTTATCACAATTTAGCTTCATCACTACTTTATCATCTTTAGTCAAATTTGCTATATCACTGTGTTTATCTCTAGCTATCCAAACAGAATCAGGTTTTAGATAGATTTCTGAAAATAAATCACTATTAGAAAAAACAGTATACATTTTTTTGTGATTTGGATATTCTTTTAATGAATTTCCTTTTTTTATATACACTAAAAAATTATAATATGCTGAATCAAGACTTTGATTTTTGTAATGAACTTTCAAATAATTTTGCTCAAAATCCTCCAAAAGTAAATTAATTGTAGCAACATTTTTCTCTCCTAATTCTTTCTCAAATTCGACAATATCAGAATCAATATTCGTAGGTTGACAAGAATAAAATAAGACAATAACTAGTGAGCAAATTATACTTTTCATATCCTAATATTGATAAAACTTAACAGACAACTGATAACCAACAACAGACAACCTAACCTACTTCCACCCTCTCAACATCTCTCTTTTCCCAGGTGGTCCGGCCAACTTTTCAATTTGAAAACCTCCCTCTTTCATAGCATTTTTAATTGGTCCGCGGCAAGCATAGGTAACTAAAATTCCACCTTCTTTCAAAGCTTCAAACATTTTTGTGAAAATTTCTACACTCCACAATTCCGGTTGAACACGATACCCAAACGCATCAAAATAAATGATATCGAATTGATTTTTATCGTTTATTTCGTTGAATAATTGTTTTCGTTTTGTTAGTCGAAAGTGTTCTGAGATTGTTACATTTTCTTCCCAATCCGATTGATGCATCTTTTTAAATTCTAATTCAAATTGATTTGCATTCAACTGATTAACATAGTTCATTTGTAAAACTTCTTGAGCAGAAATAGGGAAACCTTCTACACCCACATAGTCAATGTTTTGATTGCTTTTCTGACTTTCTAAAAAGGTAATAAACGCATTCAAACCCGTTCCAAAACCAATCTCTAAAACAGAAACGGATTGCCCTTTGCAAAGTGACAATCCGTTTTTTATGAATACGTGTTGAGCTTCCTGAATAGCTCCGTGTTTCGAATGATAACTCTCTTCCCACTCGGGTAAATGGATGGAAGTTGAACCATCGGAAGTAATAATTATTTCTCTTTTCAATTGAAACTATGGTTTGAGTTGTAGCTTTTTTATTCTCGGAATTGGACCGGAACATTTTACTTCGTGACAAGAAATACAAGCCTGCACTGCATTGGAATAATGTTCTTTTGCATTTTCAGGATCTTTATAAATCATTTCCTGTGCTCTTAAAAATATATTGGCATTATCTCTAAAAAATTGATCATTTTCGGATGGATCGGTCATGATAGCTTTGTGAATATCCGCAAAATGCGATGGAAATTCACCTACCGGTTCGCCTTTTTCTATGCGTTCTTTCAGTCGTTGATTGTCCACATACATTTGTTCCATGAGCAAAGCCATTTCGGAAAGCTCATACATTTCGAACGATTTTTTCTCTGTTGTGGCAGTAGAATCAACTTTTTCCTCTGTAGATTCTGCCTTTTTCTGACAACTGATGATGAACAAAAGCGTACATCCAAAAACTAAAATTCTTTTCATTATTCTTTAATTAATACGCCATTGGATAAAAACGAATACGAAACTTTTGGTTCTGTAATCGAATCGATCGCTGCTTGTGATTTGCCGGCATCTTTGGCATAATGTTTTAATTCATCGACTGTTTCTACCGAAATGAAAGCTTTTCCATTTACAATTGCTTCACTACCGGCAGCGTTTAATGGCATAAAAAATCCATAATCTTTAAAACGAACAAACGCATTTTTGTCTTCATTTAAACTCATGTTCATCCAACAACCTTTCTTTTGGCAAACGTCTTTTATATCTGAACGGAATTTAACTTCAATGGTATCACCTTCTTTTAAGGTTTCATATTTAGCTAATAAATCTTCTTTCGAAATCACTCCATCTGCCGAAATTGAATCGCCAAACGTTTTGAAATTTTCAGTTTTAACTTCTGCTACTTCCTTTACTTCTTCTTTTTTACAAGCAATCATCGAAAAAACGGCAATAGCTACTAAAATTGTTTTTTTCATTATAGTATATTTTTCATTTAAAAATTGAATTACAAAAATAGTCAGTTTAATTCTTATGAGATTAAATTTCCAATAATTTTTAGTTCAAAATGCAAAATTCTCAATAATTTATATTCAGTTTAAAGAAATGTAAAAAAGTGGTTTGTTTTTGTGATGTTTTTATAAAACACTCAAAAAATTACTGTTTTTTTTATATTTTAGCCAATTCATAAACTACTTTTTACATTTTCATTATTTAAAATCGTAAAACACTGTTTATCAATTATTTAATTCAACTTTTCATAATAAAATCATATTTAAATGAGTTCAAATCTTATTAACGAAATCGATATAGTTAAAGCTTCAACGTCAAAAATCAGCAGTGTGGATTTTGAAAACCTCACTTTTGGAAATATTTTCACCGATCACATGTTGATGTGCGATTTTAAAGAAGGTGCTTGGCAAAAACCGGTTATCAAACCATATGAACCTTTTATGATTGATCCTTCTGCTAAGGTTTTTCATTATGGACAAGCTATTTTTGAAGGAATGAAAGCATATAAAGATGAAAAAGATGATGTTTGGATGTTTAGACCTGACGAAAATTTTAAGCGTTTTAACCATTCTGCTAAACGTTTGGCCATGCCGGAAGTAACCGAAGATATTTTCATTGGCGGATTAAAAGCTATTTTAGATTTAGAACGTGAATGGGTTAAAAAAGGAAAAGGAAACACATTATATATCAGACCTTTTATGATTGCGATCGGTTCGGGTGTTATTGCTCAACCGTCGACACAATATCGTTTTATGATTATTCTTTCGCCGGCTCGTTCGTATTATTCAGGGGAAGTAAAAGTTATCATTGCCGAACATTATAGTCGTGCTGCAAATGGTGGAATTGGTGCTGCGAAAGCTGCCGGAAATTATTCGGCACAATTTTATCCAACAAAATTGGCTAACGAAAGAGGTTTTCAGCAAATTATTTGGACAGACGATGCTACGCATACCAAATTGGAAGAAGCCGGAACGATGAATGTTTTCTTTAGAATTAATGACACCTTATATACAGCACCAACCGGAGAACGAATTTTGGATGGAGTTACTCGTAAAAGTTTGATTGATATTGCCAGACGAGACGGAATTGAAGTAGAAGTACGTTCGGTTTTAGTTACAGAATTAATCGAAGCTGCAAAAGATGGTTCTTTAAAAGAAATTTTTGGTGCCGGAACTGCAGCAGTAGTAAATCCAATTATTGGGTTTTCTTATCAAGATACATACTACGAATTGCCCAAAATGGAAAATTCGTATGCTTCACAACTAAAAGAAAAATTGACTAACATTCAATATAAATTAGCGGAAGATACTTTTGGCTGGACGGTCAAAGTATAGTTTTCTGTTATCAGTTGTCGGTTATCTGTTAAGGAAACCGACAACTGATTAAGATAAAATTAATATTAAATGAATAATTCAATTTCAATAAAATTTGGAGAACCTCTACACGGATGGATGGCTGTTGATATTTATTATCAAGATTTTCATTTAAATTTTAATGCATCAAATGTCTTAAATAACCCTATTTCAGAACTTTCAACTATAATAAACAATATAAAAGATAACGATTTACAGAGAATCGTTTGGTGGTTAGAGCCGGGAGCTTATTTTATTGATATTCAAAAAAACGGAGAAATTTTTAGCTTAAAAATTATTGAAACTGGAAATCTACACAATAGTAATTCTAGTAAATCTGAAATAATTACAATCCAGGGCAATGAAAACCAAATTTTAAAACCGATTTTTAAAGAACTACATCATTTTTATTCTCAAAATTACCATGAAAAACATTGGTAATTAGATTTAAGTAAAATCTATATTGATATTGAACAAAGTCCTTTACTGTTTTTATTTTAGAATGGCTTCAAAATTAGGTTTAAAGTAATTTGGTCCTTTAAGAACTTTTCCGTCTTCGCGATAAATTGGTTTACCGTTTTCATCTAATTTGCTCATGTTACTGCGTTGAATTTCGTCGAAAACTTCTTCGATTTTGTGTTGCAAACCGTGTTCAATAATGGTTCCGCACAAGATGTAAAGCATATCGCCCAACGCATCGGCAACTTCAACAATATCATTATTCATTGCAGCTTCGAGGTATTCTTCATTTTCTTCTTTCATCAAATTAAAACGAAGTAAATTTTTGTTTTCGCCTAAATTTATTGTTGGTTCTTCTTTAAAACCTAATCCGAATGCCGTATGAAATTCTTTGACGGCTGAAATTTGTTTTTGCATACTTTCTAATTTATTTCGATAAAAATAACTGTTTTTTGAATGTGGTTTGAAAGAGCTATTCAAAAACAATTAACTATTTTTGTTGAAAAATTAAAACTATGTTTTCAACCGGTCAATTGGTATTTGCAGGTTTCTTTGTGGTATGCTTTATAGCGGTGATGATTTATGTGTACCGAAAAGATTTATCGCTCCATAAAACTCATTACAAAGGAAGTTTTAAAGTGCTTTTAGGCTTTATTTTCTTCATAATTTTACTGTTTCTGATTAAAATTTATTTAAAAAAATAATCAAAATTTAAAAATCCCTATTTGTAGGGATTTTTTTTTGTAAATTACTTACGACTTTTGACTTCAACTTTAAAACTAAATACTATGACAGATGTTCGTTACACCGCAATTGGGCACATTAATGAAATTAGTAGAAAGCTCTTTCTAAACATTGGATTGCCCGTAGATACAAATAATAGCTATGAATTTGAAAGCTATAATTTAAGTTTAGCATTGCCTAAAAAAGAAACTCTAAACGTTGTCTTGACAAATTTTAAATTTGGTGAAAGAGAATTAGATCCAGTTGAAAATTATTATCATAAATTAGAAATCAATTTAGATGCTGATTTATTGCAGACGTATAGTAAAATTCCGATAAATTGTGAGAACCCACATTTGTTATTTTTATTAGTTCACGATGATGCTTTATATCCAGATGATATTAAAAATTTGCAGAAAAATATTCTAGAGTATTATGCTTTAGCAAATATCAAAAATACACACCTATCAAATGCATATCAAAAAGGCGATCCAGCATTAGCAGGAAAACCGAGAACTTTAGGAATGAGTATTATAAAGAGGTAATGAAATTAAAAAAAATTAATAAAATTATCCCACTTATTATTCTTCTAATAATGAGTGGGTTTGTCTTTTCACAGACTCCAGATTACAAAAAAGTTGAAAAAATGTCTGCAGAAGGCAGAAATTATTCCGTTATCAAATATTTAACTCCTTTTCAAACATTAAAAAACAAAGAAGAATTAGCAAAAGTCTATAAATACATGGCTTCGGCCTACAGCAAAAACAATCAAGAAGACAAATCTTTTGAATATTACACTAAATCAAAATTAAAATATTTAGAAGCAGGAAACAAAGAACAGTCGATGGAAGTTACATTAGACATCGCCTATCTATGTAGTACTCAAAATCATAACTTAGAAACTGCAAAAAAAATAATTCAAGAATACATTGTTTTTGCAAAAGAAACGGGTAAAGACAACTTGTTAGCTAATGGCTATTATAATTGGGCAACCTTACTGATTGAAGACAATCCTAATGAAAGTAAAATGTTTTTTAAAAAGGCTTTAGAACACAACAATAAAGCATTTAACGAAAAAACATATATAACGATTAATAATAATTTAGGAGTCTTATATAATGAAATGCTTCAAAAACCGGATTCAGCTTTATATTATTTTAATAAAAATTTAGATTTAACAATTAAAACAAATGATCTAAATGAAATTTGTACAAATTACATCAACATAGCGGGATGTTATTATTACAAAAGTGAATACAACAAGGCTATTGAGTTTTTAAACAAAGCGAATGAGTTAGAAATTAATGCTTATGTTGATAAAACAAAAAGTTTGATTCATAATTTCCTCTCTATTAATTATGAAGCTTTAGGTGATTATGAAAAAGGATACAAAAATCTATACAAACACACGCAAATCCAAAACAAAATCAATGAAGAATTACAGAGCATAAAAGTTTCCGAATTACAAATTTTCTATGAAACTAAAGAAAAAGATTTAGAAAACAAAGCATTAAAGAACCAAAATAGTTTATTGGAGAGTAAACGAAAAATAAATCTATTAGTGCTTTTTGTATTAATTGGTGTACTAATTTCGATTATCATAATTTCTTTATTAACGGTTAAAAATGCAAAAAAGAAACAACTAATAGCTGAACAAGAAAAACTGCTCGAAAAACAAAAGTTAGCCACCACCTTAAAAGAACATGAACTTCAAAACATTGATTTAATGTTAGAAAGTCAGGAAAATGAGCGAATAAAAATGGCCAATGAACTCCATGACAATTTAGGAAGTATGTTAGCAACATTGAAATTAAACTTCCAAAACCTTAAACGTCAAAAGGAAGGATTAATAGATGAAGAAAACAAACTCTACGAAAAAACGGATGATTTAATTGAAGAAGCCTATCAAAAAGTACGTGACATGGCTCATTTAAAAAATACCGGTATTATTGGAAATGAAGGTTTGGTTCCGGCTGTTAAAAAAATGGCCGATAAAATGAGTATTTTAAATCTTTTAGAAATAAATGTTATACCTTTTGGATTAAAAGATAGATTAGACAATAAATTAGAAGTCAGCCTTTTCCGTATGATTCAGGAATTGTGCACCAACATCATTAAACACGCCAAAGCCAGTGAAGTAAATATTTATCTAACCCAACATAACGGTACAGATATTAATTTAATAATTGAAGACAACGGTATTGGTTTTGATCCTAAAGCAGTAAAATCTAGCGAAGGAATGGGGTTAAAAAACATTGAAAAAAAAGTAGAACAAATGGGTGGTACTTTTTCTATTGATACTATTAAAAATAAAGGAACAACTATTATAATTGATATTCCACTATGATACGAATTGTAATTGCAGAAGACCATCAAGCATTAATTGATGGAATCAAACTCATGATTGAATTTGAGTCTGATATTGAAGTGGTTGGCGAGGCAAATGATGGCGAAGAATTAATCGAAATTGTGAAGCTAAAAAAACCGGATATTGTTTTAACAGATATTCGAATGCCAAAATGTGATGGAATTTGTGCCACCAAAGCTATCATGGAAAATTTTTCTGAAACTAAAGTTATCGGCTTTAGTATGTTTGAACAAACCGAAGCCATCAGTCAAATGCAAACTGCCGGAGCAAAGGGATATATTCTTAAAAATTCTTCGTTAAAAAAAGTATTAGAAGCCATAAGAACTGTAGCAAAAGGCGGAATTTATTTTGATGATGCCATCACCACCCACGATTGGCTAACCAAAGAAGAAATAATATTAAGTAAAAGAGAAAAAGAAATTTTACAACTCATCGGTGAAGGCAAAACATCACAAGAAATTGCAGATACTTTATTTATTGGCAAAACAACTGTTGACACACACCGTAAAAACATTATCAAAAAAATCAACATTCACGGAAAAACAGATTTGATTCGGTTTGCGGTTGAACGAAAATATGATTTTTAATATCTTCAAAAAACAAAGAAAGTCCCCACTACAAGGACTTTCTTCTAAATTTCCAAAAACTACTAACACGGTTAGAGTTATTAATTAACAAATTAACTAAGACAAAGTTAGTTTATATAGTTATACCAAAACATCCCTATAAGTAGGTATTTTTCAATTATTTTTTAGTTGAATTAGTATTGAAAATTATCCAAAAACTTCTTCCTTCTCGCCATCAAAACTAGCAAAAACCATACTTGGATGAGAATCTTGATGATACATATTTCCGTTTTTATCAATAGCAATTGCTCCAGCAAAACCATCAAAAGGCTTGAGTTCGTTGAAGGTTTTTTCAAAAGCCGCTTCCAATGAAAAACCATCTGTTACACGAGTGACAATTTTTGGTGCCACTGCCCCACTCACAATATCTTCGCCAACACCGGTTAGACTTACACCACAGAACTCATTGGCATAATTTCCGGCTACGGTTGCAGAATCCGAAATACGTCCCGGAATTTCAAAACCTTTTCCACCGGTTGAAGTCGCTACCGCAATTTTTCCATCATTATCTAACGCTACGCAACCTACAGTTCCCGTTCCGGTAGATTTTAATTTGGCTTCATATTCTGCTTTACGTTGTGGAATTTCAGTTGAAAAAGCTTCAAAACCATTTTTTCTGGCAAAATTTGTTGCTCCGCTTCCACCCAAAATTCGATCATCTACATTCATCAAAACTTCGGCTACTTGAATAGGATTTTTTACATCTTCAATATTAATTACGCCACTCATTTTCATAGAAGTTCCATCCATCAAAGCTGCACTCATTCTGATTTTTCCGTCACTTTGAATTTGCGAACCAATTCCGGCATTAAACAATTCGTCGTCTTCCAACAACGAAACAGCATAAACAACAGTTTCTAAAGCAGAATGTATTTGTAAATATTCATACGAATCTTTTACAATCTGAATTAATGCTTTTTGTTTTGCAATTTTCGTTTCGAGATTCGTTGATGATTCGGAGAAAAATCCGCCGTGAATGATTATTTTAGACATAATTGAAAATTAAAAAGAACACAGATTAAAGAAATTTTATACTTTTTATAATTTCTACAATCTGCGTCCCAAAATATTTAAAAAATTTACTATTAAATGTATTGCGAAGAATGAATGTGCATTTTAAACGTACTCAAATCAAACGTATCATGAATACTCAAAACATGCGTAACCAAATGATTGATTGAAATCGGCTGACCTAATTCAACTTGTGTTAAATTGGTGTCTTTAATCTCGCGACCATCTACCAAAATAACCAATCCGGAACCAATCGCTTCCATTTTTGTATTATTGGTGATTAAAAGTCCGGTATCTTCTCCTAAACCAATTCCCAATACTTTCGGATTACCAACAACCGCTTGAAACAAACGACCAATTCGGCCACGTTGAACAAAATGCGTATCAATAATTACATCATCAATTAAGCCCAAACCACTCGTGATTTTTACTTCACCTTTCAAAAGTGCTTCGTGACTACTTCCTTGATAAATCATATTATTGGATGCTGCCGCTGCTCCCGCAGAAGTTCCTGCATAAATAAAATGTTCGTTTTTATATTTATCCAAAATAATGTCATGCAACTTCGAACCGCCTAAAATAGATGACAATCGAAGTTGATCTCCGCCCGTAAACATCACAATATCTGCTGCTTTGATACGATCTAAAACTTCTTCTTCGCCGGCTTGTTCACGTCTTTCAATATGAAGCACATCTACGTTGGAAGCGTTCAAATATTGAAAAGCTTTTACATATTCAGGACCAACTTCTCTCGGAATTTTTGATGCAGTGGTGATGACTTCAATTCTTGAATTTTCTTTATGTTTTGATTCGTCAATGATACGTTTGATGATTCCTTTTTCAAAAAAATTCATATTTTTCGAAACATCTTTATCAAAACTCGATTCAGTAAAACTGCCTTTATCAACAGCTCCGCCAATAATAATTAATTTTCCTTTGGTATTCATGCAGCAAAAATAACAAAATCTTAAAACTAAATCGAAGTTTTACTATAAATGAATTCTACAAATAACAATTAATTCATTAATAATAGCAGAAATTAATGCTCCTTCAATAAAAAATTTAGAACCATAAAATTCTGAAAATCAAAACAAAAAATTCATTTTTAATGACAATTCAAATAAATTTTGATAAACCACACAAAAAAATTATTTTAGTAAAGTAAATATTTCTTATTTTTAACAAAATCATTACACAAAAACGAAACTAACCACTCTTTCAATTTAAGTTTTATGAAAATATTAAAAGTACAAGCTCTTCGCGGACCAAACATTTGGAGTGTTCAACGAAAAAAATTAATTCAAATGCGTTTGGATTTGGAAGAAATGGAACAATTCCCTACCAATAAAATTGACGGATTTAGAGAACGTCTCGAAGCAATGTTTCCTACAATGATTGAGCACAGATGTTCTGAAGGTGTTCGAGGCGGATTTTTTATGCGAATTGAAAGAGGAACTTGGATGGGACATGTCATTGAACATATTGCTCTCGAAATTCAAACCCTTGCCGGAATGGAAACCGGTTTTGGAAGAACCAGAGAAACCAAAACACCCGGAATTTACAATGTAGTTTTTAGTTATACCGAAGAAAATGTTGGAATGTTTGCCGCTGAAAGTTCCGTTAGAATTGCAGAAGCATTGATTGCCGGAACCGATTTTGACTTGGAAGCTGATATTCAAAAAATGAGGGAAATCAGAGAACGTGTTCGACTTGGTCCTTCCACCGGAAGCATTGTTGAAGAAGCCGTTTCAAGAGATATTCCGTGGATTCGATTAGGAACAAATTCATTAGTTCAACTAGGATATGGTGTTCATCAAATGCGTTTTCAAGCCACAATTACTTGCAAAACCAGCAATATTGCTGTGGACATTGCTTGCAATAAAGAAGAAACCAAACGTATGTTAGACATGGCTTCCATTCCGGTTGCCAGCGGTTCGATTTGTGTGGATGTAGAAGATTTGGAAGCAACAATCAAAAAAATTGGTTATCCAATAGTATTAAAACCCTTGGATGGAAATCACGGAAAAGGTGCATCAATCAATGTTGTGACATGGGAAGATGCTGTAGAAGGTTTAGCTCACGCTCAAAAATACAGCCGTCGTGTTATTGTTGAAAAATTTATCACCGGATTCGATTTTAGAGTTTTAGTGATTGATAATAAATTAGTTGCAGCCGCAAAACGTGTTCCTGCTCACGTAGTTGGTGATGGTAAAAAAACAATTCAAGAATTGATTGATATTACCAACCTCGATCCAAAAAGAGGTTATGGTCACGAAAATGTGTTAACCGAAATTACAGTTGATCGAGACACAACTGATTTGTTGGAAAAAATGAATTACTCTTTGGAAACTATTCCAAATAATGGCGAAACGGTTTATTTAAAATCTACCGCAAATTTGAGCACGGGAGGAACTTCGGTGGATGTGACCGACATGATGCATCCCGAAAACATCTTTTTAGCCGAACGAATTTCACGCGTAATTGGTTTGGATGTTTGCGGAATCGATATTATGGCAGAAAATCTTACTCAACCTTTAAAAGAAAATGGTGGTGTAATTTTGGAAGTAAATGCCGCTCCGGGATTCAGAATGCACTTAGCTCCTTCAGAAGGATTGCCTAGAAACGTTGCCGCACCTGTAATTGATATGCTTTATCCTCCGGGAAAACCAAGTCGAATTCCGATTATTGCGGTAACGGGAACGAATGGAAAAACGACCACTACCCGATTGTTAGCTCACATTGTAAAAAATAATGGTTATAAAGTTGGTTTTACGACTTCGGACGGAATTTACATTCAAAACCATATGTTGGAAAAAGGTGACACCACTGGGCCAATTAGTGCAGAATATATTTTGAAAGATCCAACGGTAGAATTTGCGGTTTTGGAAACGGCTCGTGGTGGAATTCTCCGATCCGGATTAGGTTTTAATCGATGTGATATTGCTTTGATTACCAATATTCGTGAAGACCATTTGGGTCTAAATGACATTGATAATTTAGATGATTTAGCTCGTGTAAAAAGCGTTGTTGTTCGAAGTGTAAAAAAAGACGGTTGGGCAATTTTAAATGCTGAAGATGAATATTGCATGAAAATTGCCAACGACTTAAGTTGCAACATTGCTTATTTTTCGATGGATGAAGATACGCCACTCGTGAAAAAATTGAGCAAAGAAGGAAAAATTGTAGCGGTTTATGAAAATGGTTTCATTACCATTAAAAAAGGAGATTGGAAAATTAGAGTCGAAAAAGCTCTTCATATTCCGTTGACGTTGGGCGGAAAAGCGAAGTTTATGATTCAAAATGTATTGGCTGCAACTTTAGCCAGTTATTTGTATGGATTTAAAACGGATGACATTAGTCTTTCCTTGCAAACGTTTATTCCGAGTGTGGCACAAACCCCAGGAAGAATGAATATTTTTGAATTTAAACGATTCAAAGTGATGATTGATTTTGCTCATAATCCTGCTGGTTATTTGGCTATTGAAGATTTATTAAACAATATCGAAGCGACAAGAAAAATCGGAATCATTGCCGGAGTTGGTGACAGAAGAGATGAAGATATTCGTGATTGTGCCGTAATTGCCGCTAGAATGTTTGACCATATTATCATCCGTCAGGAAAAACACTTGCGTGGAAGAACAGAACAGGAAATCATCGATTTAATTTTGGAAGGAATTCAAAAAGCGAATCGTCCGGTTACTTATGAAATTATTCCAAAAGAAATTGAGGCCATCAAACACGCGATTAATATTGCTGATGACGGAACTTTTATTACCGCTTTAAGTGATGTGGTTACGAATGCGATTGGAATTGTTCAGGAATATTTGGATAAGGAGAATGAGGAGAATTTGAATTGATTTGACATAAAACTTTGACAAAGTTTTGAACTTTGTCAAAGTTGAATGATAAAAAAATCCAAAATTAATTTAAACTTTAATTTTGGATTTTTTATTTTGAAAATTATTACGTTTTCTGTTTCTTTTTCTTCGCCGCCGGAAACAAAACGTTATTTAAAATTAATCGATAGCCGGGTGAATTTGGGTGCAAATCTAAAACGGTTGGTGCATCGCCTACTAAATGTTGGTAATCTTCCGGATCGTGACCACCAAAAAAGGTGAACATTCCTTTTCCTTTGGTTCCGTGGATGTATCGAGCTTCGCCGTTGTACTGATTTTGTCCCATCACTAAGACGTGCGATTTTACTAAGTCACTATCAAAAGAAGTAGTTTGTCCCATAAAACCTTTGACTAACATTGTATGATTTTGACAAAGCATCGTTGGAATCGGATCCCATTTGGCAGAATATTCCATTAAAGTGAAATAATCTTTTTCCATAGGCATTCGTCTTTTTGTCGTCATATCAATATCCGAGAATTCGTAAACGGTTGGTGTTCTTTCCAAAATAAAATCTTTAAAAGCAAAAGTTCTGGAATAATCTATTTTTGATTGATAATTGGGTTCGCTTTCGTCTCCATCAAACATCGGTTCACAAATATCAACACCTTCTGCAGAAAGAGCAATATCAAAACTATCGGTTGCCGAACACATCGCAAACATAAATCCGCCACCTATCACGAAGTCACGAATTTTTTTGGCTACAGCCAATTTAGATTCTGACACTTTTGAATAACCTAATTTTGTGGCTAATGCTTCGGCTTCTTTTTTCTGTTCAATATACCAAGGTGCATTTCGATAAGCTCCAAAAAACTTTCCATATTGACCGGAAAAATCTTCGTGATGCAAATGCAACCAATCGTATAAAAGCAATTGGTCGGATAACACTTCTTCGTCATAAACTGCTTTAAACGGAATTTCGGCATAAGTTAAAACCAACGTTACTGCATCATCCCAAGGTTGTTTTCCTTTTGGAGTATAAACAGCAATTTTAGGAGCTTTTTCTAACACCACCGATTCCATATTTTGGGATGGACTGCTTATTTCTTCCAAAATTTGATTGGCTTGACTTTCGGATAAAAGTTCAAAAGAAACCCCTCGAATCTGGCATTCTTTTCTAATTTCAGGAGCATCTGGTAATAAAAAAGAACCACCACGATAATTGAGTAACCAACTGGCTTTGTAATCATTTTCTAAAGCCCAATAGGTTATTCCGTAGGCTTTTAAGTGATTTTGTTGCGTGCTTTCATCCATCGGTAAAAGAATGAAATTGGCTTTTACCGACAGGGTAATCAAAAATATAAATAAGTAAAAAATCGTTTTTTTCAAAATCTGCAATTTTTTTAATTGGCAAAAAAAAGTTCTTAAGTCAAAGATAAACGATTTTGTGTGAAGAAAATGATAAAAAAATCATAACCATATAAGTCATGTAAGTATAAAGAAATAACTTATATGACTTATATGGTAAAAATTTAACTATTAAAACGGTACATCTGAATCGTCTTCTTCCGCATTCATATTACTTCCAAACGCTTCGTTGGCAGAAGGAAGATTTTTGGTTATGAAGGTAGTTTCTTCTGCATTCATTCGTGAAGGTAAATCGCCAAAACCGGATGAATAGTCATCTAAATTATCAAATTTACCAAGGTTTCCGATGAATTTCAGACGAATATTTTCTAAACTTCCGTTACGGTGTTTTGCGATGATAAATTCGGCTTGACCTTCTGTTGGCGAACGCTCATCGTCATCCCATTCATCAATTTTATAATATTCCGGACGATAAATGAACGATACGATATCGGCATCTTGCTCGATTGCACCCGATTCACGAAGATCGGAAAGCAATGGTCTTTTGCTGGAGCCACGCGTTTCAACCGCACGAGAAAGCTGAGAAAGAGCAATAACCGGAACGCTTAATTCTTTGGCTAATGCTTTTAAATTTCGAGAAATCGTTGAAATTTCCTGTTCCCGATTTCCGCCACCTTTTCCGCCACCGCCGGCAGTCATTAATTGAAGGTAATCGACTATTATTAATTTTATTCCGTGTTGGGATGACAAACGTCTCGCTTTTGCACGTAAATCAAAAATGGAAAGTGAAGGTGTATCATCAATAAAAAGTGGTGCTTTTTCAAGGTTTTTTACTTTCACACTCAATTGTTCCCACTCGTGTTTTTCTAGTTTTCCGGTTCTTAATTTTTCGGAAGACAATCCTGTTTCTGAGGAAATTAAACGCGTAATTAACTGAACGGAAGACATCTCTAACGAGAAAACTGCAACCGGTTGATGAAAGTCGATGGCCATATTTCGAGCCATTGAAAGTACGAATGCTGTATTATGTGTAACGGTCATGTCTTCTAATAAGAACAATCTGTTTCCGTCAATTTCAAAACCATAATAATCATCAACACAATCAAACTCGACTTTAATTCCAGTCACTTTCCAATCTACTTTAGAATTCCATTCTCTGGCTTTCTTTCGTTCTATTTTTGTTGGAATTTCATTGATGTTTCCAAAAATTCTCAATCGAAAAGCTTCTCCTTCAAATCCTGTTGATTTTATGGACGTTTTTTTCTTTTTTAATGAAGTTCTGTATCCTAACGAATCACATAAAAATTTAATTTGTCGGGCTAATTTTTCGTCTTTTTGAACGATTTCGAAACAATTGAATTCGGAAGTATAATAGCCATCTGCATCAATAATTCCTCCCAATAATTCTAATCTATTTTGTTTGGAATTGATAAGATATGATTGCGGAATATGCTTGTTTTGAATTAGATTTAATTTACGCAATTCCGTTTGAATACAAGTTGAAAATTCTTCGGATGTGTGTTTGTTTCTGTTAACAATTCCGTAACCATTTGTTTTATCTACTTGCTCATAGACCACTAATTCTGATTCTAAACGATTAGCGTAATCTTCTAAATAATGAATAACTTCGGCATCAATATTTGTAATTCTTTGGCTGTAAGAATGTCCATCGCCTAACCACAAACCAAGATAATAAGGCTCTAATGAAACTGGCTTTTCAGAAAAATCAACGGCAACTTTATATCCTTTATAATTTGATTTGAATTTTTCTGATTTTTCTAAATAATCTTTGACTGTGATATTTAAAACATCTCCTTTTTTATATCCACCTTCATTTCTACTTCTTTTTAACGAAAGTATATGGCTTTCATTTACTCGATAAGAAATGGCTTTATTTTGATGAATCCAATACATTTTTTCTCGACCACGAGCAATCGATTTTACCATTCTTGGATTAGAATCATCGCCCATCAGCAATTCTCCCGGTGCTATATCTTCAACTTTTTTCAATGTTCCATCAAACATAAGAACGTTTGTTCCTTTGCCTAAACATTTTCCCATACCCGGTCTTGCCGCAATAATAATCAAATCACTGGGTTGCCAACCTGAAGTTACTTTATCTAACTTATCAAAACCAGTTGCAACTCCACTCAATCCTTCTTTATTGGCAATTTCTTCGATTCTTTTTTTCGCTTGAATAACCAAACTTTGTGCAGTTTCAGAACTCCGTTTGATGTTTCCTTGCGTTACTTCGTATAATTTGGACTCGGCTTTGTCTAATAAATCAAAAACATCGGTTGTTTCGTCATAGGCATCTTGAGCTATTTCAGCTGAAATAGTTATTAAACGTCTCATTATATATTTTTGCAAAACTATCCTAGCATGAAACTCAATATGAGCTGAAGAGGATATTTTTTGTGTTAATTGAATCAAGTAAAAATCTCCCCCAGCAATTTCTAATTTACCTATACTCTTCAATTTTGCTGATACTGTCAATAAATCAATTGGTTCAGAGTCGGTAAATAACTGATAAATTGCTTCAAAAATAGCTTGATGTCTATTATCATAAAATGTTTCAGAAGTTAAAAGATCAATTACTTCATCAACTCCTTTTTTATCAATCATCATTGCACCAAGAACAGCCTCCTCCAAATCTCTAGCTTGTGGTTGTATTTTACCAGCATCTAAAGCAATCAATTTAGGGTCTTCACTTCTTTTATAACTTGTATTCTTATTACTATCCATTTTGCAAAATTAATTCTAATCTTCGATTAAAATTTTATAATTTATCCGAAAAAACCAAAACTTATGTTCATAAAAGCTTTCAAAATGTTCACAAGCGAAAAAAATAATGATATTCTTTTTTCGTGACAAAATCAAAAGTCTGACTGACAATATCTTGAAAATATTTTTCTTTACTATTTTAAGAAAAAAACAAAATTTGTTAAAAATAACTTTAACTGTTAACAACTTATTTTTATTGTTGATAACGCAAAAAAAATCCGAAGTTTCAGGGCTTCGGATTTTAGTATAATATTGTAAGAATTATTCTTTGAACTCGCCCATCTTACTGTATTTATCCATCCTTTGAGCCACTAGCTCAGTTGTTGATAAATCTTTCAATTCGTTGTATCCTTTGATAATATATTGTTCAACAGTTTTAAATGTTGTTTCTCTGTCGTAATGAGCTCCTCCAAGTGGTTCCGGGATAATTTCATCAATTAACTTCTGTTTTTTCATATCATAAGAAGTCAATTTTAAAGCTTCGGCAGCTTGTTCTTTATATTCCCAACTTCTCCATAAAATGGAAGAACAAGATTCGGGAGAAATAACAGAATACCATGTGTTTTCTAGCATATAAACTCTGTCTCCTACACCAATTCCTAATGCTCCACCGGAAGCACCTTCACCAACGATAACAGTAATAATTGGTGTTTTTAAACGCAACATTTCAAAAATATTTCTGGCAATTGCTTCACCCTGTCCACGTTCTTCGGCTTCTAAACCCGGATAAGCTCCCGGAGTGTCGATTAAGGTAATAACGGGAATTCCAAATTTTTCAGCCATTTTCATCAAACGAAGAGCTTTTCTGTATCCTTCCGGATTTGCCATTCCGAAATTTCTAAACTGACGTGTTTTGGTATTAAAACCTTTTTGTTGACCAACAATCATAAACGACTGACCGCCAATTTTTCCTAATCCACCAATCATTGCCTTGTCGTCTTTGAAATTTCTATCGCCAAAAAGCTCTAAAAACGTTCCGCCACACAAAGCTCTCACGTGATCCATTGTGTATGGACGACTTGGATGACGCGACAATTGTACACGCTGCCAAGCGGAAAGGTTTTTGTATATTTTTTTCTTAGTTTCTTCTAATTTTTTTTCGATTTGTTTGCACGTTGCGGTAACATCCACATTCGATTCTTCACCGATAATTTGGCATTTGTCCAATTGATCTTCCAATTCTTTGATAGGAAGTTCAAAATCTAAATATTCCATAGGTTTCGACAGATTTTAGTTTAGTTTGATTAGCAAAGATAGAATTTTATCTTGTTAAGAAAAGCTATTTTTAATGTTAAGTTTTAAAAAATTGAAAAATTAATCTCGTTTATTTTTAAGTCTGTATTTAATAATTCCGTTTAAAACGACGGTTAATAAAATTATAATTGCACCAAAATAAAATTCTTGGCTCATTTTTTCTTTGTCTTTAAAAATTAGCAGTGCCAAAATTATTCCGTAAATAGGTTCAAGATTAATAGTTAGCATTACTGTATATGGACTAATGAATTTCATCACTTTTACAGATGCGATAAATGCATACGCAGTGCAAACTGAGCTTAGAATAATTAAATAAACCCAATCTGATGGCTGTAATATAAAGAACTCTCTTGAAAAACTTCCCGTGAACAACAAATAAATTGAAAAACACAAAACACCTCCAAAAAGTTCATAAAATGAAATGACTGTTGAATCATACATTTTAGCATATTTTCCATTAATCACAGAAAAAAGTGCGGATAAAAAGGCCGATGTTAACGCTAAAATAATTCCTAAATAATAATCACCTTCAAAATTAAAAATGATATAAAGGCCACCAACTACGATTAATCCAAAGAAAACTTCATACCAAACAACTTTTCTTTTGTATAAAATAGGTTCTAAAAAAGAGGTAAAAAATGCTCCGGTAGACAAACATGCCAGTGTTACTGAAACATTTGACACTTTTATAGCTTTAAAAAAAGTTAGCCAATGCAAGGCAATTACTAATCCTAAAAGTAAAAAAGCAAATATTGTTTTGCGTGGGATTGTTAAATCAATTTTTTTATAAAAAATAAAAATTACAATAAATCCAACAGCCATTAGCATTCTGAACCAAACGAGCGGCAATGCATCAAGCGAAATTAATTCGCCCAAAATGGCTGTAAATCCCCAAATAAAGACAATTAAATGAAGATGTAAATAACTTTTTACGTTATCGTTTTGCATTTCTGAGCAAATAAATAGCTAATAAACCAAAAACAAAATTGGGAAACCAAACCGCTACGAAAGGTGGAATACTTGATTTTTCTGCCATCGTACCGAAAATTTTATCGAAGAAAATATAAGTAAATGCAATCACAATTCCGATGGCTAAGTTTACCCCCATTCCTCCTCTTCGTTTCATAGATGAAACTGCAACTGCAATAATTGTTAATATAAATGCTGCTACAGGTAAACTATATTTTCTATATAAAACAACTAAATAGGTATTGATATTTGCGTTACCTCTTGCCTTTTCTTTATCAATAAACCGAACTAAATCAGGCAACGTAAGCGTTTCCGCAATATAAATTACCGGTGTTAAATCTTCTAAATCGAAACTAAAAACAGTATCTTTTTTTTCTAATTTTTCTAAAACATCACCCAAAGGCCCAACCGTTCGTTTTTGATAATTGAACATTGTATAAGTGCTGTCTTTTTCATTCCATTTCAATCGATTAGCAGTTATTTTATATTCTAATTTTTCTTCTTTAAATTTTTCTAAAGTGAAATTGAAAGCCGTTTTTGAAACCGAATTAAAGTTGCTCACATATAAAAATTCATCATCACTAATCTGACGAAAAACATTCGAATTCTGTCTTATTTCTCTATTGTTTTTTAAATAAGTATAGCGAAAATCATTGAAACCTTTACTGGCTTTTGGCACAATAAAAAATCCTGCCAGCAAAGCAAAAACAGAAACTATACTTGCACCCATAATATAAGGTCTTAAAAATCTGGAAAAAGAAATTCCGGAACTCAAAATGGCGATAATTTCAGTATTATTTGCCAATTTTGAAGTAAACCAAATAACTGAAAGAAACAAAAAAATCGGAAATAATAAATTGGCAAAATAAACCGTAAAATCTAAATAATACATCGCAACGGCCGAAAATGGAACTTTACTTTCTAAAATTTTATTGATTTTTTCGGCTACATCAATCACGATACCGATGGGTATGAATAGCAAAAGCATCACCGTAAAAGTAGCTAAGTATCGTTTTAGAATGTATTTATCAATTATTTTCATTTAGAAAATGATGTTGGATTGTAGATTATTCGATTGTTAGATTATTCGATTTTTGGATTGTTCGATTTTTGGATATTATAGGCGTTGACTCATTTGCTTTACCATTTGCTCTTTCCAAACTCTGAAATCTCCTGCAATAATATGTTTTCTGGCTTCGCGAACCAGCCACATATAAAATCCAAGATTATGAATGGTGGCAATTTGTTTGCCAAGATACTCATTTGCAGCAAACAAATGGCGTAAATAGGCTTTTGTGTATTCTGTATCAACAAAAGTGATTCCCATTTCATCAATTGGTGAAAAATCATCTTCCCATTTCTTATTTTTAATGTTGATTGAACCGTTTGCTGTAAAAAGCATTCCGTTTCGTGCGTTTCTCGTTGGCATTACGCAATCAAACATATCAATTCCCAATGCGATATTTTCCAAAATGTTGATTGGCGTTCCCACTCCCATCAAATAACGAGGTTTATCTTGTGGTAAAATGGCAGTAACCACTTCGGTCATTGCATACATTTCTTCTGCCGGTTCACCAACTGAAAGTCCGCCAATTGCATTTCCTTGTGCTCCCGAATTGGCAATATATTCTGCGGATTGCTGACGTAAATCTTTGTAGGTACTTCCTTGAACAATTGGAAAGAAAGTTTGTTCATAACCATATTTAAAAGGAAGTTTTTCTAAATGATTAATGCATCTGTCTAACCAACGATGCGTCATATGCATCGAACGTCTGGCATAATTATAATCACATGGATAAGGTGTACATTCGTCAAAAGCCATAATAATATCAGCTCCAATTGTACGTTGAATTTCCATCACATTTTCAGGTGAAAAGAAATGATAAGATCCATCAATATGACTTTTAAACTTCACACCTTCTTCTTTAATTTTTCGATTAGATGAAAGTGAATATACTTGATAACCGCCACTATCAGTCAAAATATTGCGATCCCAATTCATAAATTTATGCAAACCTCCTGCTTTCTCAAGGATTTCGGTTTGTGGTCGAAGGTATAAATGATAGGTATTTCCTAATATAATATCCGGATTAATATCGTTTTTCAATTCACGTTGGTGTACTCCTTTTACAGAAGCAACGGTTCCAACAGGCATAAAAATAGGTGTTTCTATCACACCATGATCGGTGGTAATCGAACCGGCACGGGCTTGCGAATGAGGGTCAGTCGTCAATAAATCAAACTTCATATCTTTTTTTTACAATTGGCAAAGATAAAAGAATTCGTATTTGTTGCGTCTGTTTTATGAATAATTTATACAAGACTATCATAGGTTTACTAACAATTTATCTTGAAAACTTTCCCAAATTCTAGTTAACCGAATTAGTCAAAATATAATAATTGAATTACCTTTGCCGAAGTTTAACTTTTATCATAAAATGAAACCCAACACACAACAACTAAACGACTTTTCAACACAAGTCAGAAGAGACATTCTTCGCATGGTTCACGCCGTAAACTCCGGTCATCCAGGAGGTTCTTTGGGATGTACAGAATTTTTTGTCGCTTTATACCAAGTTTTAATGGACAGAAAAGAAGGCTTTGATATGGATGGAAAAGAGGAAGATTTATTTTTCTTATCAAACGGTCACATTTCGCCAGTTTTCTACAGTGTTTTAGCTAGAAGTGGTTATTTTCCTGTATCGGAATTAGCAACTTTTCGATTAATTAATTCAAGATTACAAGGACATCCTACTACGCACGAAGGTTTACCTGGAATTCGCATTGCATCAGGTTCACTTGGGCAAGGAATGTCAGTTGCTATTGGAGCTGCTTTAGCAAAAAAATTAAATAATGATTCACATTTAGTTTACTCGCTTCACGGCGATGGCGAATTGCAAGAAGGTCAAAATTGGGAAGCAATAATGTATGCTTCGGCTTATAAAGTGGATAACTACATTGCTACCATCGATTTAAATGGAAAACAAATTGACGGTGCAACCGACGAAGTTTTGCCAATGGGCGACATTAAAGCAAAATTTGTCGCATTTGGATGGGATGTTTTAGAAATCAAAGAAGGAAATAACATTGAAGCAATAATTTCCGGAATGACTGAAGCGAAAGCAAAAACCGGTAAAGGAAAACCTGTTTGTGTTTTATTACACACTGAGATGGGCAATGGTGTTGATTATATGATGCACACCCACGCATGGCACGGAAAAGCTCCAAATGATGAGCAATTAGAAAAAGCATTGGCTCAGAACTTACCAACTTTAGGCGATTATTAAAACTTTGAACATCTCATGAAAAAATATATAAATACAGGAAATAAAGACACTCGTTCCGGTTTTGGAGCAGGCTTGACTGAATTAGGTCAGAAAAACGAAAAAGTAGTTGCACTTTGTGCCGACTTAATCGGATCATTAAAAATGGATGATTTTAAAAAGAATCATCCTGAACGTTTTTTTCAAATCGGAATTGCTGAAGCAAATATGATTGGTATTGCTGCCGGATTAACTATTGGTGGAAAAATTCCTTTTACAGGAACTTTTGCTAATTTTTCTACAGGAAGAGTTTATGACCAAATTCGTCAATCGGTTGCCTATTCTGATAAAAATGTAAAAATATGTGCTTCGCATGCCGGACTTACTTTAGGTGAAGACGGTGCAACACACCAAATTTTGGAAGATATTGGTTTGATGAAAATGCTTCCGGGAATGACTGTAATCAATACCTGTGATTACAATCAAACCAAAGCAGCAACATTAGCTATTGCCGATCATCATGGTCCGGTTTATTTACGTTTTGGTCGTCCGAGCGTTGCCAATTTCACACCTGAAAATGGTGAATTTGTAATTGGAAAAGCTGTTATGTTAAATGAAGGAACAGACGTAACCATCATTGCAACAGGCCATTTAGTTTGGGAAGCTTTACTTGCTGCCGAAAAATTGGAAGAGAAAGGAATTTCTGCCGAAGTAATTAATATTCATACAATAAAACCATTAGACGAAGAAGCAATTTTAAAATCGGTTGCAAAAACGGGTTGTGTGGTTACAGCTGAAGAGCACAATATTTTAGGTGGTTTAGGTGAAAGTGTAGCGAGAACATTATCGTTAAACAATCCTATTCCGCAAGAATACGTGGCTGTTCAAGATAGTTTTGGCGAAAGTGGAACACCTGCTCAATTGATGGAAAAATATCAATTGAATTCACAAGCAATTATTGAGAAGACTGAAAAAGTTATCAAAAGAAAATAAATTACCCTTTTTACCTCAAAAAAAATCCCGATTCAAGATTTGAATCGGGATTTTTACATTTTAAAATGTTTTTTATTGACAACCTGAGTCCAAATGCTTTTTCAATCTATTTGGATCCACTTGATCACCAGTACAACTCGGAATATCATTAAATTGATAATATAATTGTGGAACTGTTCCAGGGATTTTTAACTCATTTCTGGTTAAAACACCATCGCCATCATCATCTGTATCTAAAAAATCAGGGATTCCATCACCATCTGAATCTTGGTTAAATAAACCGATATCTGTGACTCCAGAAGGATTATAATATTCATCTTTAGACAAAATCTTATCACGATCATGATCGTTATAATGCAAACTTTTTAACTTAATTTGAAAAACTAAGTTTTCATACGGACCAATATATAAACCTCTTGAATTATTAAAATAGCCTAAACCGGAAGGAATAAAAACGACACAATTTCCATAGTTTATATATGAAACAGTTCCATCGCCATTAACAATGGTTGTTTCAGGAGTTTTCATTAATGGCAAAACTTGTCTAAAACCAGCAATGAACTCTGCAGTACTCGACGGAAAAGAAGTCCAAACGGGGCTAGTTGCTCTATCAAATTCTTGATTTTCTAATGTCCAACCTCTATAATCCACAAAAGAAGAATCTATTGTTGTTGGTCGTTGCCCTCCTCCTTCATTTAACAAAATATAGTAAATTTTATAGTCCACTGGATCATCAATTCTACCTCCTTTGAGATAAGATAATCGTGTATCATTTTTTCTTGTAATAAATTGCAAAGGATAATCTGATTGGTCTTTTATCGAAGTATATTCTGAGCTGTTTTCTTCTGGAATTTTAGCAATCATTACATTCAAATCTGCATCAACAGTCATGTAATGTGTTTCAAGATATGTTTCAATAGATTCCGAATCAGTAGCATATTGCTCTGTTCTGTCTCTTGGAGGAATAATTTCACCGCCTCTATCATCATCATCTTTACATGAAAAAATCACTGTTGACAACACAGCAATTAATAAAACATTTTTAAATCTTTTTAATAGCATTTTTTTATACAATTTATTGTTTAGGTTTAGTAAAATATTATCTTAAAATAAGTGTCGCAAGATACAATTTTGATTTATTTTTGTATAATAATTAACGAAGAATTCTGAAAAAAGGTATGCGTATAGATAAATATTTATGGTGTGTTCGGTATTTTAAAACCCGAAATATGGTTACCGAACTATGCAAAAAAAACCATGTTACGGTAAATGGCCAAGTCGCAAAGCCTTCTCGAGAGGTTTTTCCGAGTGATGATGTTACTTTTAGAAAAGAACAAATTATCTATAAAATCAAGGTTTTAGCCATTCCTGAGAGTCGTGTGGGTGCCAAATTGGTTGATATTTATCGAAAAGATGAAACATCACCTGAAAGTTTTGCTCATTTAGAATTGCTAAAATTATCTAAAGAACACTACCGAAAAACCGGAGAAGGAAGGCCAACCAAAAAAGACCGAAGAGATTTGGAAAATTACACCGATGATACAATTGAATAATCTAAATCACCAAATAATTTCCTTTTTTCCCATTTCTTTTAAATACTGATTGGTTTTGCTAAAGTGACTGTTTCCAAACCAAAGTCCTCGATTGGCACTCAATGGAGAAGGATGTCCGGTTTCTAATACAATATGCTTTTTTCTGTCAATTTTGGCTCCTTTCTTTTTTGCAAATCCGCCCCAAAGAAGAAAAATAACGTTTTCTTTTTGGTTTGAAATTTTTTGAATTACCGCATCCGTGAAAGTTTCCCAACCTTTCTTTTGATGACTTCCGGCAGCCGATTGTCTTACTGTTAAAGTAGCATTGAGCAACAAAACACCTTGATCTGCCCATCTTTCCAAATTACCCGATGAAGGATATAGAATTTGTAAATCCTTTTCTAATTCTTTAAAAATATTTTGTAGAGAGGGTGGAAATGGAATGCCATCATTCACTGAAAAACACAATCCGTTGGCCTGATTTGGTCCGTGATAAGGATCTTGACCAATGATTACAACCTTTATCTTTTCAAATGAACAATGATTAAATGCCGAAAAAATTTCGTTTCTTTTTGGATAACAAACATGCTGATTGTATTCATTTTCAACAAAATGAGTTAAATCCTTATAATAAGGTTTCAAAAATTCTTCTGCTAAAACCGTTTTCCAAGAGGGATGTATTTCACTATGCATCTTAAATTTATTTAAACAATGATAAATATAGTTCTGACTTTGCTAACATCCAAATCAAACAAAGAAAAATTATCGCTAAATTTGCCTAAAATTGCTTTACAACTAAATGATTTCAATCACTGATAAAACCTTAAAAGATTTAGAATTTTCAACCATTCTGCAAACTGTTTCAGATCGATGCAATACCGAACTGGGAAAGCAGAAAGCATTGGAAATTGTTCCGTTTCGAGACAAAAATCTCTTAATGGATTCGCTTTTGCAAACATCTGAATATCTTTCATCTTTTTCCAACAATAATGCGTTGCCAAATCATGGTTTTGATAACATCAGTACGGAAATAAAATTTATTGGTATTGAAGATAGTTTTTTGGAAGTTGGCAGTTTTAGAAAAATTGCTCAATTATCGGAAACAACTAATACGATGTTGCTGTTTTTGAAAAAATTCAACGACTATTATCCAACTTTACATCAAAAATCATTGTCAATTGAATTCACCAAATTCATTGTACAAAAAATTGATGAAGTAGTTGATAAATATGGCGAAATTAAAGACAATGCTTCGCCGGATTTAATCAATATTCGAAGAGAAATGAGTTCTGTTCGTGGAAAAGTAAATCAAAGTTTTGGATCGGCGTTGAGTCAATATATCGCCCTCGGTTATTTGGATGAAATTAAAGAAAGTTTTGTAGAAAACCGTCGTGTTTTGGCCGTTTTAGCCATGTATCGAAAAAAGGTAAAAGGCTCTATTTTAGGAAACTCCAAAACGGGAAGTATTGCCTATATTGAACCTGAAGCTACTTTACGTTACTCACGCGAATTGAGTAATTTAGAATACGAAGAACGTGAAGAAATTACTCGAATATTAAAAAAATTAACCAACGATATTCGTCCTTTCAAAGAACTTTTGAGTCAGTATCAGGGATTTTTGAGTGATATTGATGTGATTGCCGGAAAAGCAAAATATGCGTTAAAAATCAATGCTATTTTACCAACAATAATTGAAGAAAAAAGAGTATTTTTAAGAGATGCCTACCACCCTATTTTATATTTGAACAATAAAAGCAAGAACGAAGTTACCTATCCACAAACTATTGAATTAAATAACAAAAGTAGAATTATTGTGATTTCCGGACCAAATGCAGGCGGAAAAACCATTTCGTTAAAAACTGTTGGATTATTGCAATTGATGTTGCAAAGCGGCATGCTGATTCCTGTTCACGAACGAAGTGAAACGTTTTTATTTGATAGAATTTTAACCGATATTGGCGATAATCAATCGATTGAAAATCATTTGAGTACATACAGTTATCGACTAAAAAACATGAATTACTTTTTAAAAAAATGTAATAATAAAACATTGTTTTTAATTGATGAGTTTGGAACCGGTTCCGACCCGGAATTGGGTGGTGCTTTGGCCGAAACTTTTTTAGAAGAATTTTATCATCGAGAAGCCTTCGGAATTATAACAACACATTATTCTAATTTAAAAATACTTGCCAATGAATTGCCTTTTGCGTCCAATGCCAACATGCTTTTTGATGAAAAATCATTAGAACCAATGTATAAGTTGATATTAGGTCAAGCCGGAAGTTCGTTTACGTTTGAAGTAGCACAAAAAAATGGCATTCCGTATGGATTGATAAATCGGGCAAAAAAGAAAATTGAAGGTGGAAAAGTTCGTTTTGATAAAACCATTGCTACATTGCAAAAAGAACGTTCTAAGTTAGAAAAAACTTCGATTAATCTAAAAGAAGAAGAATCGAAAGCCAGAGAAGAAGGTAAAAAGATGGAAACTATCAATGCTAAAATTCAGGATAAGTTAGAACGTTATCAAGAATTGTATGATGCAAACCAGCGTTTGATTTATATTGGACAGAAAATTGATGATCTTTCGAATAAATATTTCAATAACAAAGACAAAAAAGTGTTGATTGGTGAATTTTTAAAAATTGTTGAAATTGAAAATTCCAAACGAAAAAAAGCAACTGTTAAGGAAATAAAGGAAAAAGAAGTAATTCAAAAACAAATAATTCAGGAAGTTACCACAAAAATTGATGAAATTAGAGTTGTTAAAAAAGAAAAGAAAGCAAAAGCTTTAAAAATAGAATCTGAAAAACCAAAACCAATCTTAAAAATTGGAGACCGAGTTCGTATGATAGACGGAAAAGCAGTTGGAACGTTAGATGCAGTTGAAAAAAACAAAGCAACCGTTAATTATGGTGTTTTCACTTCAAAAGTGAGTTTAGATGCACTTGAATTAGTGGAAGCAAAAAAATAAAAAACTATGGAAGGATTACCACTCGATAAAAAAATAATTTTGTTTGACGGAGTTTGCAATTTATGTGATTCTTCGGTTCAATTTATTATCAAACACGATAAAAAAGATGTGTTTCGTTTTGTTGCTTTGCAGTCAGAATTAGGTCAAAAAATTCTAAAACACATTGGTGTTAATCCGATGAAAGTTGACAGTATCGTGCTTTATGAACCCGGTGTAGCCTATTTTCACAAAGCCGAAGCAGCTATGCGAATTGCTAAAGAACTTGATACTTGGCATAAAATTATTGGTTACTTATCGTTTACTGGAAGCTTTGGCAATTTTGTATATGATTATATTGCCAAAAATCGATACAAATGGTATGGAAAAAAAGACGAATGCATGATTCCGACTCCTGAATTAAAAGCAAAATTTTTATAACTGATAATTATCATAAAAAATCTGCTGTTTGGTTTTTAATTTTGACTTAACTTAAAACCTAACAAAATGATCAAACAGACTTTTGCTTTATACTCTTGGGATAACGGTGCTTTCATTATGATTGGTGTTTTTTTATTAGTCATCTTTGGACTAATTGGAGCTGTAATGCTCATGATGAACGAAAAAAACAAAAAGAAATAAGAAACTCTTATCGGAATTCTGAGCTTTTAGAACACGAATAGGTAATTATTAAAGCCACTAACTACACTAATTCGCACAAATTAATTCGTGTAAATTAGTGTAATTCGTGGCTCTTCTTTAGTCTAAATAGTTTTAAAAAATCCAACCCTACAGAAAAACTTCTGATAATTCTATTTTAAACTCGCCAAACTTTGCTCAATAGTGGCAATTTTTGCCAACGCATCTGCTTCTTTGTTTCGTTCGTTTGCAATAATTTCAGGTTTTGCATTGGCTACAAATTTTTCATTTGAAAGCTTCACTTGAACTGATTTCAAGAAACCTTGAATGTATTTTAATTCCTCTTCCAGTTTTTCAATTTCAGCCGCAACATCAATATTTCCGGCAATTGGAATAAAATACTCGTTTGATTTTACTCGATAAGTCAATGCTCCGTTTACTGTTTCTGTTACATATTCTAGGTTTTCAATATTTCCCAATTTTATAATTACAGCATCAAATGTAGTCGCATTTTTCTCGTTGTTGATTATTTTTAAATCAATACTATCTTTATTAGCAATGTTTTTTTGTTTACGAATGGTTCTTATGCCGGCAATCACTTCAATAACAAAATCAAATTCTGCAATTAAATCAGGATTTGTATTTTGCATTGTTGGCCATTCTGAAATAATCAATGCTTGTTCCGGAGTTCTTTCTGCAATGTATTGCCAAATTTCTTCCGTTAAGAAAGGCATAAACGGATGTAATAATTTCAAATTGGCTTCTAACAATTCAATCGCTTTATCAAAAGTTGCTTTGTCAATTGGTTGTTGATAAGCCGGTTTGATAATTTCCAAGAACCACGAACAGAAATCATCCCAAACTAACTTATAAATTCCCATTAAAGCATCGGATAATCTGTATTTTTCAAAATTATCTTCAATTTCTGCTAAAGTTTGTTGAAGTTTTGCTTCGTACCAATCAATCGCAATTTTTGATGCTTCGGGTTGAGCAATATCGGCAACTTCCCAACCTTTGATTAATCGGAAAGCATTCCAAATTTTATTGGCAAATGCTTTTCCGTTACTGCATAATTCCTCATCAAACATGATGTCGTTTCCGGCAGAAGCACTTAGTAATAATCCAACACGAACTCCATCTGCTCCAAATTTTTCAATTAAATCTAATGGATCAGGAGAATTTCCTAATGATTTAGACATCTTACGACGTTGTTTATCACGAACTAAACCCGTTAAATACACATTGTTAAATGGTTTTTTACCAGTATATTCATAACCTGCAATAATCATACGAGCCACCCAAAAGAATAAAATATCCGGACCTGTAACTAAATCATTGGTTGGATAATAATATTTAAAATCTTCATTTTCAGGGTCTAAAATTCCGCCAAAAACAGCCATTGGCCAAAGCCATGAAGAGAACCAAGTGTCTAATGCATCTTCGTCTTGTCGAAGTTCATTAAATTCTGTAATTATTATACCTTTAGTTTCTTCTAAAATTGCAATAGCTTCATATTTGTCATTTGCAACAACATAATCTTCCTTTCCTTCACCATAGAAATAAGCAGGAATTTGTTGACCCCACCACAATTGACGAGAAATATTCCAATCGCGAATATTTTCCATCCAATGACGGTAGGTGTTGTTGAATTTGCTTGGATATAATTTTACTTCTTCTGTTTCTAAAACAGCTTTGATGGCTGGCTTAACCAATTCATCCATCTTTAAAAACCATTGATCGGATAATCTTGGTTCAATGACAGCTTTGGTTCTTTCTGAAGTTCCAACTTTATTAATGTGTGTTTCCGTTTTAACTAAGGCTCCAATCGATTCTAGTTCTTTTGAAATTTCTTCGCGAGCTACAAATCTGTCTTTTCCTTGGTAATGCAATCCGAAACTGTTTAAGGATGCATCTTCGTTGAAAATATCGATGATTTCAAGATTGTGTTTATCACCTAAAACTTTATCATTAACATCGTGAGCAGGAGTTACTTTTAAGCAACCAGTTCCAAACTCAACATCTACATATTCATCTTCAATAATTGGAATAACTCTATTGCAAATTGGAATGATAGCTTTTTTACCTTTCAAATGAAAAAATCGTTCATCATTTGGGTTAATACAAATAGCAGTATCACCAAAAATAGTTTCGGGACGCGTGGTGGCAATGGTTAATACATCATTTGTACCTTCAACTTTATAATTGATGTAGTATAAATTTCCTTGACGTTCTTCGTGAATAACTTCTTCGTCGGATAAAGTAGTTTTTGCTTCCGGATCCCAATTTACCATTCTGTAACCACGATAAATCATTCCTTTATTATATAAATCCACGAACGATTTAATTACAGAGGCAGACATATCTTCATCCATAGTGAATTTGGTTCTGTCCCAATCGCATGAACAACCTAATTGTTTTAGTTGTTCGAGAATGGTTCCACCGTATTTATCAGTCCAATCATAAGCGTGTTTTAGGAATTCTTCACGTGTTAAATCGGATTTATTTATTCCTTCTGATTTTAATTTGGCTACCACTTTTGCTTCGGTTGCAATGGAAGCATGGTCAGTTCCCGGTACCCAACACGCATTGAAACCTTTTAAACGTGCACGACGAATTAGAACATCTTGAATCGTATTATTCAACATGTGTCCCATGTGCAAAACTCCTGTCACATTTGGTGGAGGAATTACTATTGTATAAGGAGTTCTGTGGTCTGGTTTTGAATGAAAATAATTGTTTTTCATCCAGTAATCATACCATTTTTTTTCGGCTTGCTTGGCATCAAATTGAGCAGGAATAGACATAAATATAAATTATATGGTTATAAATTGAAAAATCATCTATTAAATAAAAATTTCAATTTGGTCTGGTTTTTGTATTATGATGCAAAAGTAACGATTTAGTCAGAAGTATTAAAAAAGAAATTAGTATTTGTAGTTTGAATAAAAGTGATTATTTTTACACTACCCAAAAACACATAACCATGAAAAGAATTTTATTTTTTGCTGTATTTAGCTTTATTAGCTTGACTGCTTTTGCACAGAAAGGCCCGAAAATTGAATTTAAAGCCAAAGACAATACAATAGACTACGGAAAAGTTTATAAAGACAACGATAATGGTGTTCGTATATTCGAATTCACCAACACCGGAGATGCACCATTAATTATAACGAATGTTCAATCCACTTGCGGTTGTACGGTTCCATCTAAACCGAAAGAGCCAATTATGCCCGGAAAGTCGGATAAAATTGAAGTAAAATATAATATGGCAACCGGTCCAATTAGAAAAAGCATCACCGTTGAAACCAATGCTGTGAACGCTGATGGCGGAAAAGTTCACCTAAAAATAAAAGGCGAAGTTTTAGAACGTCCGGAAGTAAACCTGATGGAAAAGAAAAAAGTTGGCCCAATGCAATAAATTTAATCCCTTTGAAAGAAGGGATTTTTTTTACAAGATACTTTTCAAATAGAAAGTAAATTTGATTCGTCTGTTGCCACGATCAATTTCAAAAGTAATTTTTTTACCGTCTTCAGATTTTAGTAAAGCATTTACCTCTTGAAGAGAATACCTATCAACTCCATTTCCATTTATGGTTATAATAATATCTCCTTTTTTTAGTCCGCAAAGTTCTGCTGGAGAATCTTTTCGAATATGAGCAATGACATAAACCGGTTTTAATACAAATTTATATTTAAATCTGTCTTGACTACTGGTAGGACTTTCGTATGATGTATTGCTTTTGGTTGTTACTATTCTATTTAAACTAACTTCCTCTTGAATCCACTGCAAACCGGCATGATTAATTTCAATACCACTCATATTATATTCAAATGGTTGCTTATAATTTTTGTTCTTTTTTAGATAAATTTTGTTGTTTTTATAATCAAAAAGTAGATAAAATCGTTTAAAAATTTCTCCTCCAATCGAACCAATTCTGTTCTCTGCCCATCTAATATTTTGCAAAGAAGTTGAATCTGGTATAGCAACATTAGGGCTTCTAAAATTAAATGCTTCAAATTGAAATGAATCCAATTTTGTTCTTTTTCCAAAAATATCACCATTAAAACCTCTTCCTAAAAAATCATCAAACGTTTTATGTGGAAAATCATAATCTTTAATCTTGTTTGCAAAAAACCAAAAAGCATCACTATTTCCTAAATCTAAAAGCATTTTTCCATTTGTTTTTTGAGAATCTAATGTAAAGACCGAACTTAAATAGGGCTTATTGTTGTAAAAAGTAATAGGAAATTCATGGAATTTACTAATTTTTTTATGCTTAATTTCTTTAGAAGGATTGTGTATAAAAATTTTGTGTGTTATATAATTGATTTCAACTTTAAAATTTCTAAAGAATTGATAACCAATGATTCCATTTACCGGAATTGCTACACTGCTGGAAAAATTAAACTCTTCATCAAGAATAATATAAATATCATGCTTCTGATCGACGATAACGTCTTTAAAAACCACTTTATTTGTTGAAGATTTGAGTCCTTCAATAAAATTTGAACTTCCCAATCCTCTTAATTTTATTTTTTCAACATTATTAAATTTTAGTTCTTCTTTATCTTCTAAGCTAAATAATATTGTTTCTTCTACACCGGTATCAAGCAAAAAAATTAAATCAACTCCATTTACTTCTAAAGGAATAAAAATTAAATTATTGATTAGTTTAAACGGAATTGTAATTTTATCTTTTTTGGAATAATATTGAAATCCCTCTTGACTATGTACTGACATAGAAATTAAAAAAACTGAAAGAAGAACAAAAATGAATTTCATATGCAATATTTTAATAAAAATACAAATTTTGTCTTAAAAAAACAATTTGATTAAATATATCCTTAAAAAGCATTGGGTCTGAATAAAAAAAATTGCAAATTTGCATTTCAAAAAATCATCAGTATGCCTAAGATTTCTAAGAAAGGTCAGCAAATGCCGGAATCACCTATAAGAAAATTGGTTCCTTATTCTGAAATTGCTAAAAAACGAGGTACAAAAGTGTACCATTTAAACATTGGCCAACCCGATATAAAAACACCGGAAGTAGCCATGAATTCGATTAAAAATCTTGATATTAACGTTTTGGAATACAGCCATTCTGCAGGATTTGAAAGTTACCGCAGAAAATTAGCAGACTATTATCAAAAACATAATTTGCCAATTAATATTGAAGACATCATTATTACAACAGGTGGTTCAGAAGCCTTATTGTTTGCAATGGGAAGCACAATGGATACCGATGATGAAATCATTATTCCTGAACCTTTTTATGCCAATTACAATGGTTTTTCAACAGCATCAGGTGTAAAAGTTGTACCTGTAATTTCAACCATTGACGAAGGTTTTGCCTTACCTCCTATTGCTGATTTTGAAAAATTAATCACTTCAAAAACAAAAGCAATTTTGATTTGTAATCCCGGAAATCCAACAGGATATTTATATTCTAAAGAAGAAATTTTTCAATTAGCTGAATTAGTAAAAAAGCATGACTTATTTTTAATTGCTGATGAAGTTTACCGTGAATTTATTTATGATGGAGATGAACATTTTTCTGTTATGAACGTTCCTGGGATTGAACAACATGCGATTATGATTGATTCTGTTTCCAAAAGATACAGCATGTGTGGAGCTAGAATTGGTTGTATTGTTTCTAAAAATAAAGAAGTAATGGGTGCAGCAATGAAATTTGCTCAAGCCAGATTGAGTCCGCCAACGTTTGCACAAATTGCAAGTGAAGCAGCTTTGGAAACTCCTCAAAGTTATTTTGACGAAGTAATTACGGAATACAAAGATCGAAGAGACACTTTAATTGCCGAATTAAATCAAATTGAAGGAGTAAAAGTAGCTACTCCAAAAGGAGCTTTCTATTGCATTGCCAAACTTCCGGTTAAAAATGCAGATGATTTTGCACAATGGTTGTTAGAATCGTATGATTTTAATGGCGAAACTGTTATGGTTGCACCTGCAGCTGGATTTTATTCTACTCCTAATGTTGGTTTAGATGAAGTTAGAATAGCCTATGTGTTAAAGAAAGAAGATTTAATTAAATCTGTTAGAATTTTGAAGGAAGCTTTAAAAGTTTACAAGAAATAAGAGATTTCTTTTTATAAATAATCCCGATATTTTAAACAATGTCGGGATTATTTATTTGGTATTATTCGACTATTTCATTTCGAAACCAGCCTAAATTGAAATCATTAAATTGAAAATTTATTTCCTCTTGCAATGTAGTTTTGTTGAAAATCAAAACATCTGATTCAGTTATGATGATATAATGGTTTTCATCTTCAGTTTCTGAAATAATCATAGCAGGTTGAAATTGATAATCTATTTCTTCAACTTTAAAAAGTATATTTTTATTTGAAACACGAAGATATTCACCGGTATGAACTCCTTCATAATCTCCTTTTAACCATTCAGGCAAATTAAATACTTGCGTGTCAAGTTCTGTAGATTCAGGTTCGCATCCCATAACCATTAATCCTATCATAAAGACTACTATAATCCTTTTCATTATACAACATTTAGAAATAAACAGTTGTAAATCTAATGATTAGAAAAAGCAATAAACACTAAACTCGTTCAAATGAAGATTTAAACGTTTAATGCATAGCGAAGTGAATTTCATCGATAAAAAAAACTCTTGACGTTCATCAAGAGTTTTTTTTATTGATTATAATTCTATCTTTTTAATGAAAAATGTGCTTTAAATGTTTTGGTTTGATCGTTTTCCAGGTACTCTACTGTAAACCAGTAATCGGTTGAGGGTAGGTTTTCGCCGTTGAATGTTCCGTCCCAACCTTGACCTATAGGAACTATTTGTTTCAGGAATTTTCCATAGCGGTCAAATATATAAATTTTTGCGTTAGGATTGGTGTCTCTTAGCGAAAAAATATTCCAAGTGTCATTATAACCGTCTCCATTTGGTGTAAAGAATTTTGGATAATCTACAACAAATACTTCGATCGTAGCATCTTCACAACCATTTAAGTCTCGAACTGTAACAAGGTGACTTCCCGCACTCACGTTGGTAAACACATTACTGGTTTGAAATGGTCCGTTGTCTAAACTATACACATAATTCGCATTGCCTTGATCCGGAATCGTGATTCCGTTTGCAATGATCGTTATAGTGGCGTTGTCGGTAAAATAATTACTCTGCACATAACTCAAGGTAGCTTGCTCGGACTGAACCACATTCACTGTTATCGTGTTTGAACATTTTGGTTCCGTTTCGTTATTTGTAACAGTTAAGGTATAAGCTCCCGGAGTATTTACCGTCAAGTTTGCATCGGTACCTAGTTCATTGCCAAGTGAATCTGTCCATACAAAATTATGTGTTAATGGATCTAATCCACTCTCTAAAATAGCTTCTCTAATTACATCGCCTGTAATCGGATCGGTACAGATAAAGTCGTCTTGAACCGTTGGCTCAGGTATTTTATGCACTGTCAAGGTTACCGGAACAATGTTCGGACAGCCACTTTGCGTGTTTGGGTTCACCAAAACAGCATAGATTTCCTGACTAAAAGGAGTAGTGTTGACAAAGGCTGTTAAATCAGTTCCTGATAGTGCTCCACTATAATCGTTTTCTTCTGCTGCTTGCTGTGCTGCAGTAAGACTTTCAAAATAGTAAACCACTGTGCCTGCATAATTATTTGGTGGTGTTATAGTAGCTCCTAATAGTAGTGGCGTTACATCTGCATCTAAATTAAACGCAGCTAAACCATCGTTATCAGCATCTTGATCGTCACATTTGGTTACGGCCGGATCATCTACCGGAATTGGATTAGCAAAGGTTCCTTCTTCAATCACTAAATCTACTGTTCCAACAATAAAACATGCTGTGATTTTATTCTCTACTCTTACATAAATAGTCTCCGGTGTGCCTTGAACACTTGTACTTGGGTACGTGTTTGGCAATTGTGGACTACCCGCATCTGCATGAGCCTGTGATGCATAATACGTTACGCTAAAGTCGGCCTCAGTTTGATTGGCTCCCAAAACATCTTCATTGGCTAAACTTAATGTGAATGGTAAAATCGGTTGATCTATTGCCACACATTGGTATAAATTAACCGGCGAAACAATATCCGGTAGCGGATTAACAATCAATTGAAGCTCTACAATTTCATAACATCTTGGCTCCATCGGATTGGTTGGTATTCTGGTTACACGAACATAAATGGTTTGTGTATTTGGATTTGTACTGTCATAGCTAGTTGGAACAGGAATCGGATTAGTTTCTGTTTCTGCATCAGCATAACTCTCAAAATACGTCAAAGAAAACTCTGTTAAACTAGCTCCGTTTAAGATATAAATCGCTCGCTGAGTTAGATCAAAATTTTCTAAACCATCACCCGGATTATTGTCATCACACTCTTCTATCGGTGCCGGATCAAATAGTGGTTCCGGTCTTGGAATTACTCGAATGGTTAAAGTCGTAAAGCTCGAACATCCCGCCGCACTCGTCACTTTCACCCCTAAGGTTTGCACTGCTGCAACTGCATTAGTATAAGCCGTTGGGTCTTGAATTGCATTGACATTATCCAACGCATTTTGATAACTTGGATAATACGTAACGGTATAACCTCCTAAATTATTAGTAATTGCATTATTGCGGATAGTTAAGTCAAATACTGTAAATTGATTATTTGGTAAAGCCTCATCACACAACGATATCGGATCCGGTATGGTGAGTGCCAAAGGCAGGTTTACAATCAAATTGAAACTTCCCGTATGGAAACAACCTGTGGCAATATCAGTCACTCGTACCCAAATGGTTTGTGGATTGCTTGTGTTTTGATACGTTGTTATATTCGCAATGGCTGAAGTACCACCAATTGCATCAGCTTGTGATGTAAAATAAGCCACTTGATAATCTGAAGCAGCTCCACTTTGAGCAGCTAAGATAATGGGCGTTTGAACACTTAAATCAAAGGTACTAAAGCCGTTTTGCTGATTACCATCGGTATCACATTGAACGATATCCGGTAAATTTGTTGGTACTTCCGGGCTTGGGTTTACTACTAGTTCAAGCATCATCACTCGCACACAACCTGTTGTGTTATGCTCTGCTCGAACATAAATAAACTGTTGCCATGGCAAAATTGTTAAGTATGAAAGCGGTAAATCATTATTACCATCCAATGCCTCTTGCTCGGTTTCGTGGAAGGTAACAGTAATATCCGTTGCTCCATTGAGTAAGTCCGGTATAAGTGCTCCTAAATCAAAAGTAGCCAAACCGTCATTGTTGTCGTCACACAACGTGATTGGGTTAATCGGAATAAGTAATATTGGAAGTGGTTCTACTCGTAAATCTAAAGTAGTGGTCGAATAACATCCCGTAACCGGATTAAGCACCCGAACATGAATAGTTTGAACGTTAGACGTGTTTGTATATAATGTAGGTAACGCATTGGTGCCTTGTTGTGCTTGAAGCAACGTGAAATGGAACGTAACCACTAATCCTTGTTGTGTGCCCACAATCTCGGCAATGGCTTGCGTTAAATCAAATTCTTCCTCTTCATCTCCCGGATTATTGTCGTCACACAAGGTTAATGGTGTTGGCAAATTAGCAATCGGTAACGGATTAACAACTAATTCTAATGGTGCTACATCATAACAACCCGTGGCATTAATGGTCACACGAACCCAAATAGTTTGTGTTGAACTGCTATATGACGGTGGAAGTTGTGGTGTGCCAACAATTGCCTCCGCCTGGCTTGGGTGGAATGTTACCGTATGTAAACTTGGATCTAATCCGCCTAAAATATTAGTTAAACGAGAAGATAAATCAAATACTTGAACACCATCCGTATCATCATCACACAACGCATAATCATCCGGAGTCGTATTGATTACCGGGAATGGATTAACAATTAAATTAAACGTGGTAATTGAAGGACAATCGGTTGCTCCTGTATTTATCACTCGAACATATATGGTTTGAAGCCATGGATTAAGTGATAAATAATTTGCAGGGCTCAGTATCGGTGCTCCGCCTAATTGAGCATCAGTTAACGTCTCATGATACGTTACTGTTAATCCAGTAGCTCCGCCTGTGATAATATTTTCGGTTTGAGCCAAATTAAATAGACCTCGTCCATCATTATTATCATCACAAAGCACTAAATCAGGATGAGTAAAAATTAGTGGAGCAGGTGCAACGGTTACTGTAGCAGTTTGATTGAGCGGCACCGAACAAACCCGAATTGTATTGGTGAAAACACCAATTAACGTATAAGTGGTTGTTATGGTATAGGTATCTGTTATGGTATAAATACCGGAAGCATCTATTACTTGGGTTTGAACGCCTCCCGTATTGATGGTATATTCTATCGTAGATCCCGGTGTAGCGGTGAAAGTAATCGTGGCTTCTCCCGTTGGACATATTATTATATCGCCCGATACACTTGCTGTTGGCAAGGGTAACAACGTTACTGTACCTGAGCCACTTGTTGAGAAACAACCTGTTGTCGTATCGGTGATAACTACACTGTAAACACCTTCTACTGCTGTGTTAAAACTCGCTACATTGCCTGGGTTTGTGGCGTCAGTTGGCACTGTCCATACATAATCGTAGGTACCCGGTGTACTTGGCGTAGCAGTTAACGTGGCTAAATCTCCCGCACAAACTGTTGGAGAATTTACTGTTACTGTTGGATTTGGATTAATTGTTACTGTACCCGATGCACTCGCTGAAAAACAGCCGGTTACTGTATCAGTGATAATCACGCTGTAAACACCCGCAATTGTGGTGGTGAAACTCGCTACATTACCCGGATTGCTTCCGGAAGGAATTGTCCAAGCATAATTATAACTTCCTGCGATAGCCGGAGTTGCAATTACGGTAGCTGCTGTGCCATCACAAACACTTGGGCTATTAACTGTGACTGTTGGATTTGGATTTATCGTTACTGTGCCCGAAGCACTTGCGGAAAAACAACCGGTTACCGTATCAGTGATAATTACACTATAAACACCTGCAATGGCGGTTGTAAAACTAGCTACATTACCCGGATTTGGTCCTGATGGTACTGTCCAAACATAATCATAACTACCCGCTACTCCTGGGGTGGCTGTAACAGTGGCGGATGTACCATCACATACCGATGGACTATTAACACTTACTGTTGGATTTAGATTTATTGTCACTGTTCCTGAGGCACTGGCTGAGAAACAACCCGTAACTGTATCAGTAATAATAACACTATAAACACCTGCTATTGTGGTGGTGAAACTTGCAACATTACCAGGATTAGGCCCTGACGGAACGCTCCATGTATAATCATAACTCCCCGCGACTCCTGGTGTTGCTGTCACTGTCGCAGGTGTGCCTTCACACTCGGTTGGACTATTGACTATAACTGTCGGATTTGGATTGGATGTTACTGTACCCGATGCACTCGCTGAAAAACAGCCGGTTACTGTATCTGTAATAATAACACTATAAACACCGGGTATTGTAGTGGTAAAACTCGCTACATTGCCCGGATTGGTTCCGGAAGGAATTGTCCATACATAGTCATAAGTTCCTGCTGTGCCTGGGGTTGCAATGACAGTAGTCGCTGCTCCATCACAAACACTTGGGCTATTAACTGTGACTGTTGGATTTGGATTTATCGTTACTGTGCCCGAAGCACTTGCGGAAAAACAACCGGTTACCGTATCAGTGATAATTACACTATAAACACCTGCAATGGCGGTTGTAAAACTAGCTACATTACCCGGATTTGGTCCTGATGGTACTGTCCAAACATAATCATAACTACCCGCTACTCCTGGGGTGGCTGTAACAGTGGCGGATGTACCATCACATACCGATGGACTATTAACACTTACTGTTGGATTTAGATTTATTGTCACTGTTCCTGAGGCACTGGCTGAGAAACAACCCGTAACTGTATCAGTAATAATAACACTATAAACACCTGCTATTGTGGTGGTGAAACTTGCAACATTACCAGGATTAGGCCCTGACGGAACGCTCCATGTATAATCATAACTCCCCGCGACTCCTGGTGTTGCTGTCACTGTCGCAGGAGTGCCTTCACACTCGGTTGGACTATTGACTATAACTGTCGGATTTGGATTGGATGTTACTGTACCCGATGCACTCGCTGAAAAACAGCCGGTTACTGTATCTGTAATAATAACACTATAAACACCGGGTATTGTAGTGGTAAAACTCGCTACATTGCCCGGATTGGTTCCGGAAGGAATTGTCCATACATAGTCATAAGTTCCTGCTGTGCCTGGGGTTGCAATGACAGTAGTCGCTGCTCCATCACAAACACTTGGGCTATTAACTGTGACTGTTGGATTTGGATTTATCGTTACTGTGCCCGAAGCACTTGCAGAAAAACAACCGGTTACCGTATCAGTGATAATTACACTATAAACACCTGCAATGGCGGTTGTAAAACTAGCTACATTACCCGGATTTGGTCCTGATGGAACACTCCAAACATAATCATAACTACCTGCTACTCCTGGGGTGGCTGTTACAGTAGCGGATGTACCATCACATACCGATGGACTATTGACTGTAACGGTTGGATTTAAATTTATTGTCACTGTTCCTGAGGCACTCGCTGAGAAACAACCCGTAACTGTATCAGTAATAATAACACTATAAACACCTGCTATTGTGGTGGTGAAACTTGCAACATTACCAGGATTAGTTCCGGAAGGAACTGTCCATACATAATCGTAAGTACTGGCTCCTGATGGTGTGGCAGTAACTGTCGCAGGCGTGCCTTCACACTCCGTTGGACTATTGACTGTAACTGTCGGATTTGGATTGGATGTTACTGTACCCGATGCACTCGCTGAAAAACAGCCGGTTACTGTATCTGTAATAATAACACTATAAACACCGGGTATTGTAGTGGTAAAACTCGCTACATTGCCCGGATTGCTTCCGGAAGGAATTGTCCATACATAATCATAAGTTCCCGCTGTGCCTGGGGTTGCGATGACAGTAGTCGCTGCTCCATCACAAACACTTGGGCTATTAACTGTGACTGTTGGATTTGGATCTATCGTTACTGTGCCCGAAGCACTTGCGGAAAAACAACCGGTTACCGTATCAGTGATAATTACACTATAAACACCTGCAATGGCGGTTGTAAAACTAGCTACATTACCCGGATTTGGCCCTGATGGAACACTCCAAACATAATCATAACTACCTGCTACTCCTGGGGTGGCTGTTAGAGTGGCGGATGTGCCTTCGCATACCGTGGGACTATTGACTGTAGCGGTTGGGTTGGGGTTAACGGTAACTATTCCACTAGTAGAAACTGATTGACAACCAGTTGTTAAATCGGTTATAATCACACTATAAACACCCGGAATTGTGGTGGTAAAACTTGCAACATTACCCGGATTAGATGCAGGTGAAGGAACTGTCCATGCGTAATCATAACTACCGGCTACTCCCGGAGTAGCTGTAACGGTAGCGTCATCACCTTCACAAACAGTAGGATCATTAACCGTAACTATAACGGGTGGATGCACAGTCAAAGAGAAAAATGTAGTTCCAAAATTAGTGGTTGGATTGGCAATTTCTTCGACACGAACATAAATAGTTTGTGTTGTTCCATTATATATGTTTGCAGGTATAATTGCTGCAACACCTATATCCGCATCGGCTTGACTTGTATGGTAAGTAATGTTATGCAAACTTGCTTGTAATCCATTCAAAGCAGCTAAATCATTTTGTGTTAAATCAAAAATCTCAAATCCATCGCCCGAGGCATCATCACATAATGCTAATGGGTTAGCTTGAGGATCTAAACCACATGGATCCCATTGTATTGTAAAAGGTCTAATTCTATCACAACCTGTACTAAAGTCTGATACTGCTGCATAAATAGTTTGTGGGTTACTAGTTGCTACAAAAGCATTTTGAGTGGTAATCTGATCAAGTAATTGTTCCGCATCAGATTGAGAAGTATAGTAACCAATAGAAAATAAAAAAGGATCTCCACTTCCAACCATAACAGCATCATTTACTGTTAAATCAAAAAGATTTTCACACTCTTCTAAATCAATAGGGTCTGTACCTGCCTCAGGAAGAAAAACATTTATAGTAAAATCTTTTTCTACACTTGTAACTCCACTACATTGTGTGTATGTTGCTTGAGCAGTATAAACAGAAGTAACTGTAGGACAAACAGTTATTGTTGTATCCGTGCTGTATGGATTGCCATTTTCTAACCATTGAAAAGTAGTTGACGAAGGTCCAGAAGGTGTAAATCTAAATGCTCTGTTTGTTGCAGACCAAGCACCCGTATTAAATCCAGGCGGAGTATATGCTAATGTTCCAGCTGCATTTTGAATTCCAATTAAACCATTACCATTATTCCAAGTAGGACAAGGAGTTCTGCGTTGTACATAAACTTCAACAATATTGGAAATTTCATATAAAACTATCTGTGATGTTTGTAAACCAACACTATTAGCACATGAAAATTGCGGCATATTAGAAAAATTTGCTATAAATTTTCTACAGGGATATGTTCCTACAACAGCATATGTTGCACTTATTTGAGCGGGAGGTGTGGGAGTTACTGAAAAATCAGTATCTTGATATACACCATATATTGCATTTCTTATCGGAAAACCAGCATTTGGAATTGTTTGATTATATGCCCAAGGACAATTACTTCCTCCTGCTTGTGGATTGAATGTAATAACTCCATTAGTTCCAACATTTATACTTGTATATTGATTTCCAAAAAAACAAAAGACAAAAGGAGGATCGGCAGGATTAGGATTAGGAAATGCGAAAGGTGCAGACCATTGATCATCACCATTAACTCCACCCGGAGGAGGAGGATTTCCATACAACTCATTCCATGGAGCACCACTATTTATGAAAGGTGCTTGAGGACAAAAGTCGATTTCACTTACTGTGTATTGTGTTGTTGTTCCGAAATCTATATAAGATGCTGTTAAATCAATGCACTCATTTACGTCACAAGCTTGAGCTGAAATTGCATCACCTAAATCAACTCCACCCGCTGTAACTGTAGCACAACCATTCAAATTAATTGTAATGGTCACACTTCCTGTAAGTGGTGCTGAACAACCTGGAGGATTTTGAAAAATACTTACCAAAGTAAAAATAGTTGTAGTATTTAAAAAAGGTGTTGTGAAAGAAGCTGTACCAGCAGCATTAATTGGTATATTATAAAATCCACCAGAACTTGATGAAATAGTGAAACTGGTGTTGGGAGTTCCACTAAACGTAAGCAAAGTTGATCCAGGACAACTCGTTACATCACCACTTGTAAAAGAAGCAGTTGCGGAAATTGATTGAACGGTAACCGTTACCGACTTAGAAAGGTTACAAGTACTATTAGTTACAAACTGAATATCATCAATAGCAAAATCATTTCCGGCAACGGTAACAACTCTATCAAACATACATATTTCTGCTGTTGTAGCTACTCCTGAATTCCAAGTATAAGATCTTTGCACCCATCCACAAGTGGTAGTTGGAGCAAGATTTGAACCAATTGAAACACCATTTATTATCACATCAATATTGGCAGGATTAGGTGTAGCAACCGTTTGAATCCAATAGGAGAAGGTATAATTCTGACCCGGCGTTACTGGTACAGTTTGACACCAAACTTTATCGTTTCCAGAATTTGCAATTGAACCATCTACAACCATCATATTACCCGTTCCTGATGTATGATCTGTACAGTTAGAAAAACCTGCAAACCATGTTTGAGAATTTGTAACCACTGCATAAGCCCCCTGTACTCCAACCGGATTTACAGGATCTAAATATTGATAATCTGTTGTAAAACCCGTATTACCCAACGAAAAATCGCCGTTAAAAATTAAATTTCTTGGCGTAACCGAAGTTGAATTTACTGTATAAGTTGTTGTTGTAGTTGGGCTTACAATAACAGAAGCATTATTAGGATCGGTAAGTGATGGATCTGCTGGAACAGCTGTCCAAACATAATTTGCACCACCAGACGCAGTTAATGTTGCCGATTCACCTAAACATATCGTTCTATTTGGTGTAACTACTAAATCATTTGGTTGAATTATCACTATTCCTGATGCAGTAGCGGTATCAGCGTTAGAATCTGTCACAGAAGCTGTGTAAGTTCCGGGAGGGAGATTAATAAAAATACCCGTTGTGTTAGTAAGATTTACCGGGCCAGTAATTGAATAAGAAGTATAAGGTTGCGTTCCTCCTTGACCATAAACAACAATAGAACCATCATTTTCACCAAAACAAGATACATTAATAGATGAATAATTAATAGTTAGAGGTTCTAATCGTTCTAAAATAATTTCATCGATAGCAAAATCATTTCCAACATCACTTTGGTTAATATTGTATAATTCAAATCTTCTGTAAGGAGCACCAGGCTCTGAAACGGTATAATCAAAACTTACCTCTTGCCAGCCTGTTGAAGGTTCTGTTACAGTATAACTCCCTGTAAAATAAGTGGCTGCTGCAGCCATAACTCTAAAACCAATTTCAGGTTGCGGATTAGTGTTGTTTACAGAGCGAATGAAAAATCTAAAACGATATGTTTCACCTGCCTCCAATAATATATCTCCATTTGTTTTCCAAAAAACTTCTGACTGATTATGTGCTCCATCACACACCATCATTAAACCTGTTCCGGTTGTATAATCACCAGAATTGATAAAATTAGATGTGTTTAATAAATAAGGGTCATTGATAATTGCATACTGTCTCGAAACACTATTTGCCTGACCAGCTCCAGGATTTATGAGATTATAGTCGGATTGGAAACCGATTCCGGCTCCTTGCTCAAAATCACCATTTGGGATTAAATTTTGAGCACTTAAAAAGCTGATTAAAAGACAACTAAACAGACAAAATAGTATTCTTATATTCATAATTTGGAATTTTTAAAGCCGGAAATTTACATATTTTTAACTTAGAATTATCTTAAAATTTCTATTTTTTGCAATTCCTTTTATTACAACATAAAATTTCCGCATTTTGTTTATCTTTGCACACTTTACTAATACACCTATTTATATTATATTTTAATGAATAACAACGATATTTTTTCGGAAGAATTAGGAGACAATCATATTGGTACTTCAATCGAAAATCCGGTTCGTAAAGATGCTTTTGATTTAACCGATGATCAAAAAATTGAATTAATCAAAAAAGATGTAACCAATATTTTGACTACATTGGGAATGGATTTAACCGATGACAGTATGAAAGGCACTCCAAATCGAGTGGCGAAAATGTTTGTCAAAGAAATTTTTGGTGGATTAAATCCGTCACGAAAGCCGAGTTCTTCTACGTTTGAAAACGGATATAAATACGGAGAAATGTTGGTTGAAAAAAACATCACACTTTATTCTACTTGCGAACATCATTTGCTTCCTATTGTAGGAAGAGCTCACGTGGCTTACATTTCCAGTGGACAAGTAATTGGTTTGTCTAAAATGAACAGAATTGTGGATTATTTTGCAAAACGTCCTCAAGTTCAGGAAAGACTTACGATGCAAATTGTGAAAGAATTACAAAAAGCATTGAATACTGAAGATGTTGCTTGTGTGATTGATGCAAAGCATTTGTGTGTAAATTCAAGAGGAATCAGAGATATTGAAAGTAGCACGGTTACTTCGGAATTTGGCGGAAAATTTAAAGACGAAAAAGTTAGAAGAGAGTTTTTGGACTATATTAAATTGGAGACGAAGTTTTAGAGGGTTATCCGTTGTCAGTTATCTGTTCTCAGTTGTTGGTTTTTTGTCGATAATTAGAATTTCTATTGAATTCTGAAAATTTAGGTAAAGAAATCCGTGAAAATCAAACAATAGTGAAACTATCAAAATCTGTGAAAACCTGTGTTTAGCGTTAGCTAATTCGTTAAATCCGTGTTCCATTAAAGATTACAAAAAAAATTGAAAATTATATAAGTAATAATGAAGTTATACGAAAATCAAACCTTAAAAATATACAATTCGCTTTCGGGTGAAAAAGAAGTTTTTAAACCAATTCACGAAGGAAATGTGGGAATGTATGTGTGTGGACCAACGGTTTACAGCAATGTTCACCTTGGAAACGTGCGGACTTTTATGAGTTTTGATGTGATTTTTCGTTATTTTCTTCATTTGGGTTACAAAGTTCGCTATGTGCGAAATATTACCGACGCCGGACATTTGGAAAATGATGCAGAGGAAGGTGAAGACCGAATTGCCAAAAAAGCCCGCATCGAGCAATTGGAACCGATGGAAATTGTGCAACGCTATACAGTTGATTTTCATACGATTTTGCATAAATTAAATTTTCTTCCGCCAAGTATTGAACCTACTGCAACTGGTCATATTATTGAACAACAGGAGATTATACAAAAAATTATTGATAATGGTTTTGCGTATGAATCAAACGGTTCCGTTTATTTTGATGTAAAAAAGTTTAATGAAACGCATCATTACGGAAAATTGAGCGGCAGAAACATTGAAGATATGATTGCGAATACACGTGATTTGGACGGTGTTTCGGATAAAAAGAGTCCGCAAGATTTTGCCTTGTGGAAAAAAGCTGAACCACAGCACATTATGCGTTGGCCTTCGCCGTGGGGAATTGGTTTTCCGGGTTGGCATTTGGAATGTACGGCAATGAGTACTAAATATTTAGGTGAAAAATTTGATATTCATGGTGGTGGAATGGATTTGAAATTTCCGCACCACGAATGTGAAATTGCTCAAAACGAAGCATGCACAGGACATAGTCCGGTGAACATTTGGATGCACGCCAATATGTTAACGCTCAACGGAAAAAAAATGGCTAAATCCACAGGAAATTATATTTTACCAAATGAAATCTTTGAAGGAGGAAATCCTTTATTAACTAGAACTTACACCCCTAATGTTTTTAGATTTTGCATGTTAAAATCTCATTATAGAAATGTAATGGATTTTAGTGAAAAATCTATGATTGAAGCTGAAATAAATTTAAATTCAATACTTGAAGCCATTAAAAAATTAGATACAATTTCTCCATCCGAGTTTTCTTTTATTGATTATGAGTATACTTATTCTAATCAAAAGAATTTCGTTGAAGAATTTGAAAATTCAGCTTACAAATCATTAAATGATGATTTCAACACTCCTGTTTTAATCTCGCACCTGTTAACTATTTCTAAAGTTATTGAAAAAATTTATAATAAAATTGGAAACGCATCAATCAATAAAAAAGATTTGATAAGATTAAAAGAACTCATGAAATCATTTACTTTTGATATATTAGGAATAATTGACAAACAAGAAGAAAGTAATAATTCTGAAAAATTAGAAGGCGTTGTTAATTTGATGATTCAAATGCGAAACGAAGCCCGTGCGAATAAAGATTTTGCTCTTTCGGATCAAATTCGTGATCAACTTTTGTCTGTTGGAATACAATTGAAAGATGGGAAAGATGGGACGAGTTTTAGTGTGAATTAATCCTCCCCCCGACCCCCTCCGAAGGAGGGGGAGACGAGATGTTGAAAATTTATGCTAAATTGGTAGGTTTGAATCCACTTAAATCCATTATAGCTAGCTATTAAAATCAGCGGAAATCTATTAAATCTAAAAAATCCGTGTGCCATTGAGTTCGTTTTATTCAAAAACACCAAAATCAATGCTAAAAAAAATAATTCAGTTTCCTTTTATTTTTCTGATTCGATTTTACCAAGCTGTTATTTCGCCTCTTACTCCGGCGACTTGTCGATTTGAGCCTACTTGTTCGCATTATTCGGCAGAAGCAATTCAGAAACACGGCGTTATAAAAGGGATTTGGCTTTCTATGAAACGAATTTCAAAATGCCATCCTTGGGGAAAAAGCGGTTATGATCCGGTTCCCTAATTTCATTTTTTAAGAATTAATTAAATGTTCGAAATTGCAAGTTCAGCGAAATTCGTTTACATTTACGTCAAATAACATATTTATGGTTACATCGTTTTTGGCTTTTGTCTGGAATCCTTCAGAAGGAATTGAAATTGGTTCTTTTGTAATTCGCTATTATAGTTTGATGTTCGTGGTTGCTTTTGCATTAGGCTGGTATATTATGAAACACATTTTTATCAGAGAAAATGAACCATTGGAAAAATTGGACAGTTTATTTATTTACACTGTTGTTGCTACTTTAATTGGTGCCCGATTGGGACATGTGATTTTCTATCAATCTGAATTATTTAGAGAAGATCCATTGAGTATCCTCTTGCCTATTCGAACAAAACCTGAATTTGAGTTTACCGGATTTTCCGGATTAGCGAGTCATGGAGCAGCAATTGCTATTATTTTGTTTATGGTTTATTTTAGTAAAAAAATAATGAAACAATCTTTGTTATGGATGTTGGATCGCGTCGTAATTCCGGTGGCGAGTGGGGCAATATTTGTTAGATTAGGGAATTTTTTCAATTCTGAGATTGTTGGACATGAAACTAATTCTGCTTTTGGAATTAAGTTTGTTCAGGATTTTTACAGTAAGAATGATGCAGTTTTAAATACTAAAATAGCCAATCCGAAAGAAGCGTATAAAGCCATTTCTGATAATCCGGAGTTTTCTTATTTGTTAGATAAAGTTCCGGCTTTGCATCCATCGCAATTATATGAAGCGTTTGGTTATATTTTTGTTTTTCTGATTTTGTTTTTTATGTATTGGAAAACAGAGGCCAGAAAAAAAGAGGGTTTACTTTTTGGAATGTTCATGGTTTTACTTTGGTCAGTTCGATTTGTTGTTGAATTTGTAAAAGCCAGTCAAGGTGGTTTTGAAGAGTATTCAACTTTTAATGCGTTGACAACCGGACAATGGTTAAGTATTCCGTTTGTTTTGATTGGATTGTATTATATTTTTAGACCGAAGAAAGTGTAAATTTATTTATAAGTATCGTTATATAAACCGGCTTGATGTCGGTTTTTTTATTTTAGAAAAATAAATTAAAAACATTACTGCTATTTTTTTAAGAAAAATAAACGAATCGAGATAAATTGTGATTTATTCTTGACCGATGCAGAAAGGAACATGATTTCATTTTTTAGCCCCGACCCGCCTACCGGCAGGCAGGTTGAAGTGGAAATCTTTTTGTTGAGAGCTTTGCTCGTGAACAAAAAATTGGAACGGAAAGCGGGAATATGGTTTACTGAAAAAGCCCGAGCCATTCGCTTCTTACTGTTATCGGTTGTCTGTTATCGGTTGGTTGTCTGTTGTCTGTTTTCTGTTGACGGATAACAGACAACGGACAACAGTTAGTAATCTCCAAATATTTATTTATTGTGTCTAACGTGAGGTTTTTTGAAAAGATAAACGTTGAACTTTTTGATTGCTATGCAAAAAACAAAACCCGACACAAGGCCGGGTTTATATTGATAAGTAAATAATTTACTATTCTTCTTTCTTTAAAGCTCTTTTTCTTTCTTCTTCTTTATTAACTGTATCGGCCATTAAAGGAGTTGCAATGAATAAGGAAGAGTAAGTTCCCACCAAGATACCAACTAAAATAGCAAATACGAATCCACGGATGGTTTCTCCACCTAAGATAAAGATGGCAAACAATACGATTAACGTAGTTAACGATGTATTAACTGTTCTACTGATTGTTGTGTTTAATGCTTTATTTACTACTTGATTAAACGTTCCTTCTTCATGTGTTCCTAAGAACTCACGAACACGGTCAAAAACAATTACGGTATCGTTTAACGAATAACCAATTACAGTTAAAATTGCAGCGATGAATGCTTGGTCGATTTCCATGTTAAATGGTAAGTACTTCCAGAATAAAGAGTAAACCCCAAGTACGATGATCACGTCATGGAATACTGCTCCAACAGCACCTAATGAGAACTGCCATTTTCTGAAACTAATTAATAAGTAAAGGAAAACTACTAATAATGATCCTAAAACAGCCCAATATGAATTTGTTTTGATGTCTTCTGCAATGGTAGGACCAACTTTAGAAGCTTGCAAAATACCAATTTCTTTACCTTCAAAGTTAGTAACAAAATTTTCATAAGATGTGTTAGGGAAATAGGATTTTAATCCCTCAAATAATTTTTCATTCACTTCTTTATCAACTCCTTCACTCTCTTCGTTTACCTTATATTTAGTAGTAATTTTTAACTGATTATCATTACCAAAGGTTTTTGCTTCTACATTGGTTCCAAAAGTTTCGGTTAATGCTGAGCTTACTTCACTCGCAGTAACTTCTTTATCAAAACGAACTTGGAAAGTACGTCCACCCACAAAATCAACACCTTGATTTAATCCGTTAACAAAGAACAAAGAAACTAAAGAAATAATTACTAACACACTTGAAATAGCATAAGCAATTTTCTTTTTACTCAAGAAATCGATGTTCATATTTTTGAACCAATTGTGTGTCATTGGTGTTGAAAAAGAAAGATTTTGATTTTTCTTCACGCTCCAATCCAAGAATAATCTTGTAATGAAAATAGAAGTAAATAACGATGTTCCAATACCAATTAATAAAGTGGTAGCAAATCCTTTGATTGGACCTGTTCCGAATACTAATAAAATTAATGCTGTTAAGGCTGTAGTAATGTTTGCATCAAAAATAGAAGACATTGCACCTTTCCAAGTGAATGAATAGTTCACTGCTTCTTCTAATGTTTTGCCCGCATCTAATTCTTCTTTTGCTCGTTCAAAAATAATTACGTTTGCATCTACCGCCATACCAATGGTTAAAACGATACCGGCAATACCTGGTAAAGTTAATACAGCACCTAAACTTGCTAAAATTCCGAAGATAAACAAGATGTTTATTAATAAAGAGAAGTTAGCATAAATACCTGCTTTTCCATAATATAAAATCATCCAAAGAACCACTAACACCATTCCGATAAGGAAAGACAACATACCATCTTCAATAGCTTCTTGACCTAACGATGGTCCAACTACATCAGACTGAACGATATCTGCTTTTGCCGGTAATTTACCTGCTCTTAAAACGTTGGCTAAATCTTTTGTTTCATCAATCGTAAAACTTCCTGAGATCTCAGAACTTCCACCGGAAATTGGTCCCGATGAAACACCTGGTGCAGAATAAACAATATTATCTAAAACGATAGCAATACTACTCTTTTGAGTAAAAGCTTTACCCGTTAATTCTTCCCATTGTTTAGCACCTTTTCCATTCATTTGCATGGATACGGCTGGTTTTCCAAACTGGTCAAATGTTTCTCTGGCATCCACAACAACACCACCACTAATGGCTGGTTTTCCTACACGACCGTCAGATTTTAAAGCATATAATTCAACTGCTTCTACTTTTTCTTTTTTCTCGTTATCAATGGTAGTTGGTTTACCCCATACAAAACGAGCAAAACGCAACTCAGGTGACAATAAAGCTTTGCTGCTACTTCTATTTATATATTCATTGATTACAGCAGTATCTTTTGGTGCAAAATAGCCCAAAACAGGACCACCACCGTACGATATCATTTTATCAAATAAAGGATTATTACCTTTCGCGTTGGCTAAAGAATCTTTTGAAGCATCAGTTAATAAAGAGTCAATTCCAGTTTTAGTAGTTTCTTTTGTATCAACTTTTACTTCAGTTGCTTTTAAATTTTCGTTTAATTGACCTAAGAAAGGAGCAACTTCTTCAAATTTATGCGTTTCCCAAAACTCTAATTGAGCCGTACTTTGTAATAAATTTTTAATACGGTCAACATCTTTTGCACCAGGTAATTCTACTAAAATTCTTCCGGTTTCGCCTAATTGTTGAATGTTTGGTTGAGTAACCCCAAATTTATCGATACGTTTTCTAAGTACTTCAAAAGCACTTAAAACAGATTCGTTTACTTTTCTTTTGATAACTGCTTTAACCTGAGCATCAGTCATTTTTAAATCAATATCACCATCTAAGTTTTTGTTGAAGAAAACATCAGGTGAAGCTAATTTTACTCTTCCTTTTGATTCTGCATCAAAAGCTTCAAAAAAGGCATCCAAATAAGTTTGGTTTCCTTTGATATTTTTAGTTGCATCGGCTAAAGCTTTGTTGAAGACCGGATCTTGTGATTCATTTGATAATCCAACCAAAATGTCTTTTACAGAAATTTGAAGTATTACGTTAATTCCTCCTTCAAGGTCAAGCCCTTTGTTGATTTGCTTATCTTTTACCTCATTATAAGTATAATCTGTGAAACCTAAATTGAACACTTTTTCTCTACCGATTGAGTCTAAATATTTAGCTTCTTTAGCTACATCATCTCCGGCAAAAGCTTTGGCATCCGATTTAACTTTATTGGCCACAAAAGTGAATGAAAGTTGGTAAATACATACCAATGCAAATAAAATTGCGAAAAATTTAATAAGTCCTTTACTCTGCATTATTACTTGAATTAATTAATTTTTGTTGGTTAAGGTTTTGATTTATAAGTAAAAAGAAAATAAGTCATTCTTTTCGATTTTATAAAACGTGCAAATATATAATTATGAATAGGATTAACCAATTTATTTATCGATTAATCTCAAAAAAAAGACTGCAAAATTGCAGTCTCTTCTATATTATATGAAAAATGTTATGCTAAAACCGATTTCAAATCAGCATTCATTGCTCTAACTGCATCAGCACTTTTGGCAAATTTTGCTTTTTCTTCTTCGTTTAAGTCAATATCAACTATTTTCTCAATTCCGTTTTTACCGATAATACAAGGCACACCTATACAAATATCGCTTTGACCATATTCACCTTCTAAAAATACTGAACAAGGAATCATTTTCTTTTGGTCGTTCAAAATACTATCTACTAAATAAGCTACCGAAGCTCCCGGAGCATACCAAGCTGAAGTACCTAACAATGCTGTTAAAGTTGCACCTCCAACCATTGTATCAGCTGCTACTTTATCTAATTTTTCTGCTGATAAAAATTCAGAAACCGGAACACCATTGTAAGCTGCTAAACGAGTCAATGGAATCATCGTAGTATCGCCGTGACCACCAATTACCATTCCGTGAATATCATTGGCAGGTTTGTCTAATGCTTGTGACAAATACGTTTTGAAACGTGAACTATCTAACGCACCACCCATTCCGATGATTCTGTTTTTTGGTAAACCGGTTGCTTTCAACGTTAAATACGTCATCGTATCCATTGGGTTTGAAACCACAACTACGATTGCATTTGGTGAATGTTGCAACAAACTTTCCGCTACTGATTTTACAATTCCTGCATTAATTCCGATTAGCTCTTCACGAGTCATTCCCGGTTTTCTTGGAATTCCTGATGTAATGACAACCACATCACTTCCGGACGTTTTTGAATAATCGTTTGTGCTTCCTGATACTTTTGTATTAAAACCTAACGTGGTTTGTGTTTGCATGATATCTAATGCTTTCCCTTCGGCAAAACCTTCACGGATATCTAACAATACAATTTCGCTGGCAATTCTTCTGTAAGCAATTGCATCGGCACATGTTGCACCCACGTTTCCTGCTCCTACAATGGTAACTTTCATTTTATTGATTTTTTATATTTATATAATAATTTATGCGTCAATTTTTGCGTAAACTGCATTTTTCTCAATAAACTCTCTTCTTGGCGGAACTTCGTCTCCCATCAACATCGAGAAAACACGATCTGCTTCCGCTAAACTATCAATAGTAACTTGACGTAGCGTTCTGAAATCCGGATTCAATGTTGTTTCCCAAAGTTGTTCCGCATTCATCTCTCCTAAACCTTTATAACGTTGAATTGCAGCAGAACCTCCTAAACGTTGATTAATCAAATCACGTTGATCATCATTCCAAGCATATTCTTTTTTATTTCCTTTTTTCACTAAATATAAAGGTGGCGTAGCAATATAAACGTGACCGCCTTCAATCAACTCCTTCATAAAACGGAAGAAGAACGTTAGAATCAACGTAGAAATGTGACTACCATCCACGTCGGCATCACACATAATAACTACTTTATGGTATCGTAATTTTTCTAAGTTTAAAGCTTTAGAATCTTCAGCTGTTCCGATGGTTACACCCAACGCCGTGAAAATATTTCTAATCTCTTCGTTTTCAAACACTTTGTGATGCATCGCTTTCTCCACATTCAAAATCTTACCACGAAGCGGTAAAATCGCTTGAAATGCTCTGTCACGACCTTGTTTTGCCGTTCCACCAGCCGAATCTCCCTCGACTAAGAAAATCTCACATTTTTCTGGATCTTGTTCAGAACAATCTGAAAGTTTACCAGGCAATCCACCGCCACCTAAAACAGTTTTGCGTTGCACCATCTCACGAGCTTTTTTCGCTGCGTGACGAGCTTGTGCTGCCAAAATTACCTTTTGAACAATAATTTTTGCATCATTCGGATTCTCTTCTAAATAATTCTCCAACATTTCCGCAACCGACTGACTTACCGGAGAAACAACCTCACGGTTTCCAAGTTTGGTTTTGGTTTGTCCTTCAAATTGTGGTTCTTGTACTTTTACCGAAATAATAGCAGTTAATCCTTCACGGAAATCGTCTCCTGAAATTTCAAATTTTAATTTATCTAATAAACCTGAACTATCGGCATATTTCTTTAATGTACGGGTTAATCCCATACGGAAACCTTGCAAGTGCGTTCCACCTTCGTGCGTGTTGATATTGTTTACATACGAAAAAATATTCTCCGAATAACTTGTATTATAAACCAACGCCACTTCCACCGGAATTTCGCCTTTTTCATTATCCATGCTAATCACGTGCGAAATGATTGGTTCACGGTTTCCATCTAAAAACTTAACGAATTCTTTCAATCCTTCTTTCGAATGGAAAGTCTCAGTTACTAATTCGCCTTTGTCATCCAAATGTCTTTTATCACACATTGTAATCGTGATTCCTTTATTCAAAAAGGAAAGTTCACGCATACGAGCGGCTAACGTATCATAGGAAAACTCGATCGTTTGTGTAAAAATGGTTGTATCGGGTTTAAATGTAACCATTGTTCCGCGTTTGGTCGTTTCACCAATTTGCTTCACAGGATACATCGCTTTTCCACGTTCATACTCTTGTTCGTATATTTTACCATCTCTAAAAACGGTCGCTCTCAAATGGTCAGAAAGTGCGTTCACACACGAAACCCCAACCCCGTGAAGACCTCCGGAAACTTTATACGAATCTTTATCAAACTTACCTCCTGCTCCAATTTTGGTCATAACCACCTCAAGAGCCGAAACGCCTTCTTTTTTATGAATATCAACCGGAATTCCACGTCCGTTATCTTCAACCGAAATGGAATTATCTTCGTTTATAAAAACCGTTATGGTATCACAATGTCCGGCCAACGCCTCATCAATCGAGTTATCCACAACCTCATAAACCAAGTGGTGCAAACCTCTCACACCTGTATCGCCAATGTACATGGAAGGACGCATTCTCACGTGCTCCATTCCCTCTAATGCCTGAATACTATCTGCTGAATAACTATTCTTTTTGATTTCTTCGCTCATATAAATTTAATGCTAAAATGTATTTTTTGTCAAACACGCAAATATACGGAATTGTGAGGGATTTTCTATGTTAACTCCATCACAAAGAAGATAAGTTATTAACAAATTGTTGATTTATTTTTACTGTTTTTTGAAGATTTTTTCTCTGAAATTTCCAAGAAAAATGTTGATTTGGGCGTGCCCCTCCGACAAGCTACGGGTCAGGCTTTTCGTTGCAAGTCCTCGTCCAAAGGTTGGTTTTTGTCGGATTGTGCTCGGCTTCTTTTGTCGCCGGCACAACCCGCAAAAACTCAACCTTTGTCCTGCGGGCTTTTCACTTCAATCCTTCACGCGGGTGAGTGCTAGGGAAAGAATTTGTGGTTTGTTTTGAAATTTTGAATGAGGAAGAGTCAAATTGTTGGGGATTTGGTATATTTGATGAAAACAATTTATTAAAAATTACATATCTCCTATTGAATTTAAACTTTTGTAATAAATAATGATTTATTTAATTTCATATGAAATAGATTTGAACTGACAAAATATTATATGGAAAACAAAAAAAAACAACATTATGTATGGAAAGAATACTTAAGATCTTGGTGTAATTCTAAAGACCAAATTCATACTTACATAAAAAGCACAGATAAAACAATTATCTCGAACTTGACTGGAGTTGTGCAACAAAGATATTTCTATTCTCTAGAAGATTTCACAATTGAAGAAGAAGATAATCTTGAACTCTTGGTGAAAAATTTCAGTAATGAAAGTATGTTAAAAACAAATATGGTATTATTTGAACTTTATACTTCTTACTCAAAATCAAAGAGATTATTTGATAACGATAAAATAGCTAGTGAAAATAAATTTAAAATTGACGAATTATTACTTTCGTTAAAAACTAATGCGTTGGAAGATTTCCATTCGATAATTGAAAACTTAGGCAGCAAGATAATGCAAGTAAAATCTTTAAATGATTTAGCTTATTTAGACAATGAAGATGAAGAATTTAAAACTATGATGTATTTATGCATACAATATTTGAGAACGAAAAAACATAAGAATTTAATTGAAAAAAACATAATGAATTTTAATAACGTTATCCCAAAATACATTAATCTTATATCTCTATTATTCTCACAAATAATAACTTCTCATTTTTTGAACGATAAAAAGACGAGATATGTTCTTTATGAAAATTTAACCGACGTAGCTTTTATAACTTCTGATCAACCTTTATTAAATCTCTCAAAGGATAATAAAGATCAATTTGGTTTTCCATTATTATTTGAATTATTTTACCCTATAAATCCAAAAATAGCTATAATGATTAGTAAAATAGAAAAATATAAAAAGTATGAATGTATTAAAATAGACGAATCTAAAGTTAATGAATTAAATGAATTTGTGTTTAAAAACTCAGATGAATTTGTATTTTCAGTATCAGAAAATCAATTAGAGTATTATAAAAATCGCTTTCAATTTTAAAAATGTTAAGGATAAAGTATCAATATATTGTGTATTTAATATATTAGCTGAAAAATAAAACACAATAATTTTCTCACTTGAAAATTATAATTTTAGAATGAAGAAATCATTAAATTAAAATTATGAAAAAACTATTAATAATTGCATTGTTAATTTCCAATTATTGTCAAAGTCAGTGCAATGAAATGATTGTAACGAATGATGATGTATCTGAAACAACAACAATTAAATCTGAAAAAATAGTTATTAACGATTTATCAATAACAGTGTGGTGTTTCCCTCACAATAAGAGTCTATATATTTTAGATTTTATAGTAAAAGATAAATGTGTAGATTATGAGAGTGAAATAATTATTTGTTTCAAAAATGGAGAAAAAGTCAAGTGGTATAATACTTCATATAATTTTAATTGCAAAGGGCAAAGTGCTTTTAAAATATCTCAAAAAAACAAAAAACTATTTACTACAGAAGAAATATCATTAATTAGAGTTGGTACAAATAAAGAAAATTTTTATCAGGTTGAATTAAACGATGAAGAATCTGCATTTTTATTAAAAACATTACAGTGTGCATATAATCGAGAAGATTGGAGTAAGCTAATGAAATACAAGCAATAAGAATATAAGAAACATAACTTAATAAAAATTACATATTTCTATAAATAGAAAGTCTCCCAATTGTGTCATTTCGAGGCACGAGAAATCACATAAAATAAATAACCCAATATTTGCCTAGCGTAACTTGCTAAACGATATGTGATTTCTCCTATCGTCGAAATGACACAGAAAACCGCAAAATCATAAAATAGCAGAAAAAATACAATAAAAAAAGCGTTCCCCACAACGAGAACGCCTTTAACAAACAAACTAAACTTCAATCATAAATATTGTTATACCGGTAAATCCATTTTAGCAATTGAGGTATCTGCTTTTACGTGAGCCGCATTGGCTCTTCCACTTGGATCTTGGTTTTCTTGCCATTTCGGAATCCATTTTCGCACCGTTTGAGCAGCTGCCACTTGCGGAAAATGTTTGTGAAAAATTCTTCTGTAAAAGAACGCTTCTTTTGTAACTGGTGTGTTGTACGGATATAATTCTGCCGCTCTTTCAAATTCTTCCTCTGTAACTTGACTGGAACAATAATCAATTAATGTGTCAATCCAGTTATACCCTACTCCATCTGAAAATTGCTCTTTTTGACGCCATAAAACTTCTTCCGGTAAATACGGTTGTTCCGGTGTGTCAAATGCTTTACGAAGAATATATTTTTCAATTCCTTCATACGTTGACGGCATTTTTTCTTCCGGTTTCACTTTAATCGCCAACTCCAAAAAAGCTTTGTCTAAAAACGGAACTCTCGCTTCAAGTCCGTGAGCCATCGTCGATTTGTCTGCACGCAGTAAATCGGCTGTAAATAGCTTTTGCACACGCTCAATTGTTTCTTTCTGGAAATCTTCTACGCTTGGAGCGTTTCTAAAATATAAATAACCTCCAAAAATTTCATCGGCTCCTTCTCCTGAAAGCACCACTTTGATTCCCATATCGGTAATTGCTTTTGACAAAAAGTACATGGGCGTACTGGCTCGAACCGAGGTGACATCATACGTTTCCAAATGCCAAATTAATTTATCTAAAATCTCGATTCCTTGCTCTATGGTAAAATGAATTTCGTGGTGTTGTGTTCCTAAAAACTCGGCTACTTTTCTGGCTGCTTTGGCATCTGGAGCTTCGGCATCTAATCCAATAGAAAATGAATGAAGGGTTTTACCCATTTCTTTCATATAGCGAGAAGCGATGGAAGACGTTAACGAGGAATCTAATCCGCCGGAAAGTAAAACACCAATTGGCACATCGCTCATCAAACGCTTACGAACACTTTCTGATAACGTTTCACGGATAGCTTTTAAATCCAATTCTTCAACCGCCAACGTCTCATCTTCCCATTTCGGTTGATAATATTTGACAAAACCGGTTTCTTGCGTATAATAATGTCCCGGAGGAAAAGTGGAAAACGTTTTGCATTGATCGGCAATCGCTTTCATTTCGGAAGCAAAATACATTCTTCCTCTTTCATCCAAACCGTAATAAAGTGGTTTTATTCCGAGTGGATCGCGACCTGCAATATAATCGTCTCCATCAATTACTACGAAAGCAAACATTCCGTCCAACATATCACAAAAATCGTAACCGAATTTTTCATACAAATGCACAATGACTTCCGAATCGGATGTAGTTCTGAATTTGTGGTCTTTTAAAATTCCGTCTCTTAATTTTTGGTGATTGTAAATTTCGCCATTGTGAATCATCCAAGCAGATGAAGTTCCTTGAATAGGTTGTTTTCCGGTATGCAAATCAACGATGGACAAACGTTCGTGAGCTAAAAAATGACCATTTTCGGTGATGTGTATATCACTTTCGTCCGGACCGCGATGCGACATTCTTTTAGATAATTCCTGAACTAATGATTCGTCTTTTCCTTTTCCTATAATGGCTAAAATTCCACACATATTATTTTGCTTTTCTTATTATACTTTAATTATGAAGCAAAAATCAATAATATGTTTATTTATTTAAACACAAAGAACTATTTTGGTTATGATTTTAAACTAAAAATATTATTTTACAATAAAAATGAAACTTAAAAAATCAGATTTTGATGTTTTCAATTACAATCTTTAAATTTTATAAGATAGATTGGATTTTGTATGATACATTGTTGACCGAAATTTCATCTCCTGAAACACTCCCCATCAACATTTGAGCTAACAGAGCTTGAGGAGAAACAGCAAAAATGGTCTTCCCTTCTATTTCGACTTTTGGCAAACTAACCGAAATTAGAAAATAAATATCGTTGGCTAAAACCAAACTTCCAATTGAAACTTTTGTGTTGAATTTTTCAAAATCAATGGAATCAAAAATAGATTTGGCATCTAAGAATTCTTTTAATTTCTGATTCAATTTTTCTTGTTCCAAATGCATCATCGACAGAGCCGTTTCGTGTTTATCTCCCGCTGAACCTTTGGCATCGTTTTTTGCATCTTCGGTTAAATCAGTTATCATTTGTCGAAGTGAATCGATTTTGGTTTGGATGAAATTAGAATAGTAATGGATGATTTTTTGTTTCATTGAGAGTTGCTGAGTTACTGAGATTCTGAGTGGCTGAGTTTGAAAAAGTCCGCAAGGTTCATTTTAAACTTTGCGGACTTTGTGAAATCTTTGCGAACTTTGCGGTTAAATAAACTTAAAAATCAAATTTATAATTCGCTCCTAACACCACTTGAATTTGCTGAGCTGGGAAATTCATCCATCTTTCATACGACTGATTGAATAGATTGTTTCCTCTTAAAAACAAGGTCAACCGTTCGTTGTATTTATATCCCACGTTAGCATTCACATCAAAATAACTGTCTAAGGTTTTGGTTGTAAAAGCATAAAAAGCAGGATCATTCAAAATATCCGGTGCAATAACTTGGTCTTTTCTCTCGCCAACAAAAAACAAATTCAATCCCGCATACCATTTTTCGGTAATGTTGGCATCTACATTGGCACCAAAAGTGATGGACGGTAAATTCCAAACTTCAGCTTCATCTTTTGCAGAAAGACTTCTGAAAGTTCCATTGATTCCGGCTGAAATATTTTTAGACAAATCAGCTTTTAATTCTCCGAAAAAGCTGAATGTTTTTACGTCATCATACACTACATCAAATGAATTTCCAAAAGCATAAGACTCAACATTATTTGGTAAAGCAGGATCTACAGCCAACGGAAACACATTGTTTCTAAACAAAGCTTTATCGTTTTCTTGCATGTAGGAACCACGCACATTATAACTCACATTTCCGGCTAATTTGCCTTTTAAACCTGCAAAAACATCATACGGTTTGCTAGTTGGAGCTACATATAACGTTGGTGATAAAAACGGATTTTCGTTGGTGAACTCACGATACGAATTTTGCTGTAAATTTCCATCGGCTCCGGCATAAAAAATCATCAAATCGCCTACTAATTTATAGGAAGCCGTGATGTTTGGGTAGATAAAAAACTTGCTTTCGCTATGTTCTAAATCGGCACTATAAAAAAGTGAAACTCCTACATCAAAAGCCCAATCATCTTGCGTTAGCGAAATGGAAGGATTTAATCCGAAATTAGTGAAGCCGTATTTAATTTCATTCAAATCAAAATAATTGCGTTCAAAACTTCCTGAAACATAATCTACGATTACATTGGTTTTAACGGCAGCATCCATGATATCAAATTCAAACGAAGGCTTTACCAAAAAACGATTTTCGGCCGAACCGTAATTATCCCAAAAACGATTGTATTTCAAACTGGCTCCGTTGAAAAAACTGTCTTCAAAACCAATTTTTCCACCTAAATAAAAGTTATGATACGTGTGCGATGGATCGATTGCTACATAAAAAGCTTCGTCTCTGTTGTAATACGTTTGGTCAATTCCGTACCAATTATAAACTTGGTGTTGATAGCCCAAATCGGCATTCCAATTGAAATTGCGTTGCTGACTTCCATACGTTACATCAAGTGACGTGTTATAGAATTTATCATCTAAAATCGCCTCTTCAATTCCACCTTGGGAAGAGTGGTGACGTAACATTCCACCCACATAATCACTTCTACTCAATTGTTCTGTCACGAATAATTCACCAATAATTCTGCCATAATTACCAAAACCTAACGTGGCATAATTGCTGAACAATTTCTCTTTTTTAGGTTTATCTACACCCGCTGCTTTTCCTTTGGCCGGTGTGAATGTAGAAGCTACCGGAAAAGAAAAAATGTTGTATTGAATTGTTTCTTTTTTAGAGTTATCATCATCGTCTAAGGATGGTGTTTCTTTCACTTTAAACGCATCTGAAATAGTTGCTGAATAGGGCTTTACTACATTCACAACTTCGGTTCCGATGTTCTCGTCTTTCTTTTGAGCAAATCCGATTTGGCTTATTAAAAGTAAACCTACAATTGTTAATTTATATCGATTTGAAATCTTCATACTGTTTATTTTTTGTGGTCTCAATTTAGTTTTGAATGGATGAATTACGTTTTGATTCTTCTGCTTTAATAGCGTCTAATTCTTTTTGAGCTTCTTCCACAACATCTGCATAATCAGTGAAATTTTTAATCACACTTTCTAAAATGTAAGTTGCTTGGAAACTATCTTTCAAAGAATAGAAATTCTTCGCCATCAATACCAATCCTTTTGCACTAAAATATTTGTAACCCGAATAGTCTTTTGTCAATTTTTGGATCACATCATTTGATGGTTCAAATTTTCCTTCTTTATTTTTAAAATAGGCATCGTAATATAATGCCTCGGCGGCCAATTCACCTTTTGCAATGGCTTGTAATTTTGCATAAGCTGCTTTTGCTTTTACTTCATCATTGGTTTTGATGGCAGAACGAGCAACAATCATTTGAGCATCACTTTTGATTCTATCATCTACTTTTTGATTAGCCAAAACTTTATCAGCATACAAAACTGCATTAGTATAATCCTTCTGTTCATAATACGATTTCATCAAATTAGATTGTGCAAAAGTGATATTTTGAGGGAAATCGGCTTCAGTTTCCAAACGTTTTAAGGCTGGAATAGCTTTTACATAATCTTTTTTCTTCAAATGAATTTCGGTTAAACGAGCTAAACTTTGTTCGGTAAATTCACTTCTTGGTTTAGAAGCCACAAATTCATAGTGCGGAATAGCGTTGTTTTCTAAACCATCTGCAAAATACAATTGAGCCAAATAGAAATTAGCTTTCAGCGAATGAATTCCGTTTGGAAAACGAGTTACATAATTGCTAAATCCGGTAATTGCACCTTTTGGGTTGTTTTGCAAATATTGTTTTTCGGCAGATTCATACGAAGTATTGTCTAAATCGGCATCGGAAACTTCTACATAATCCAATGTTTTTACCCAATCGGCATATTCATTTACATTTCCGGTATCCACATAAATTTGACGAGCTGTGTTTACTGCTTCCAATGATTCCGGAGTTCGAGGATATTCTGCAGCTACTTTTTTCAGTTTTGTAATGGCCAATTGCGGTTTATTATCGTTGTAATAAATCAATCCCTGACGCAAAATAGCTTTCGCAGCAAATGAACCGTTTTTATATTCATTAACCAACTGATCGTAGGTTTTTAAAGCCAAATCAGATTTGTTATTGTTGGTATAAGTATTACCTAATTCAAACAAAACATCATCACGGTATTGTGATTTTGGATAACTTTTTAGGAACAAATTCAAATCTTCAATTTTCTTGTCATTTCGGTTTACGAAACCGTAGCTCAATGCTTTTTGATATGCAGCATAATCGGCATCAACACCTTTTAGCTCAATGGCTTTGTTGTACGCTTCCATTGCCGGCCAATATTTAGCGGATACGAAATGACTATCTCCCATTCGCAAATAACTGTCGTTCAAACGAACTTTATCGTCTTTTACGGCATCAATATGATTTTGAAAATAGGTTGCGGCTTGTTCGTATTCTTTCAACTTAAAATGCGTGTAACCAATGTTGTAATTGATGTTTTTGTATTCCGGAGTTGATTTAGCTTCGGCAAAACCAGTAAATTGTTTGAAAGTTATCATTGCATCGGCAAAATTATCCAACACATATTCGGTTTCACCTTTCCAGAAAGTGGCACGAGCGGTGAATTTTGCATCTCTTGGTTCTGCAATTGATTTTTTAAACATTTTCATGGCTTCAGTAAAATCGCCATCAGTATATAATTCTAATCCTCTATAAAAAGTAACTTTTTGATAAGCTGCTTTGTTTGAGAAATTTTTATTTTTTTCGATTAATTCTAATGCACCTTTATAATTCTTTGAAGTAATGAATGAATTAATCAACAAATTTTCAACTTCTAATTTGTTTGGATTATTAGGATATTTTTCTAAAAAAGCAGACAAAACACCCGGAATCGTTTGGTATGAATTTCCTATTTCATAACTCAATTTAGCATAATTTAAAAAAGCATCTTCTTGAATTTTTAAATCAAATTCCATTTCTGATGCATTTTTAAACGCATTTAAGGCTTGTTGCTTTTTATCTGTTTTTAAATAACTTTCACCTAAATGATAGTACGCATTTTGAGCAACACCATCATTTCCGTTGATAATTTTATTGAATTGATTAATCGCATTTTCATAATCACCTTGTTTGTAGTAGGAATATCCGAAAAGATAATAATCAGTATTGCTCCATTTTCCTTTTTTACCTTTATACTCTTTCAAATACGGAATGGCTTTGTCATATTGTTTTAAGTTGAAATAACTTTCACCAATAATTTTGTTTAACTCTGATTTTTCCATGGCATCACTTTTTGCCATCGCAGCAATTCCTAAATCGATTGCTTTTTGAAAATTTCCGAGTTTAAAGTTCATGTCTGCTTGATAGTACGACATTTTTTCTTTGTACTTCTGCTCGCCTTCTACTTGCTCAAAATATTCGTTGGCTACTTTGTAATCGTCTTTTTCATACGACATGTACCCTAAATAATATTTTGCTTGCGAGCCGTATTCTTTAGAATTGACAACTTTATTGAAATAACTGGTCGCTTCTTTTTTCTTTCCTCCTGTGAAGTTGGCATATCCTTTTTGGAAATTAAATCGTTCACGTTCACCTGCTGTTAAATTGCTTTCATCTACTTTTTCAAACCATTGCAACGCTTGTGGAAATTTTCCTTCATC